>JAFUJY010000299.1 GCA_017467985.1 Bacillota bacterium | reverse complement strand
CTGAGATGGCTCCATTTTTTGTATATAACAGCTGTTTTTGATGCTGCCAACTGAGAATTCTCAGTTGAGATGATGGATTTTAATCGTTATTTAATGCTGCCAACTGAGAATTCTCCGTTGAGATGATGGATTTTGGCCGTTAATTGATACCGCCAACTGAGAATTCTCAGTTGAGATGATGGATTTTAATCGTTATTTGATGCTACCAACTGAGAAATCTCAGTTGAGATGATGGATTTTGGCCGTTAATTGATGCTGCTAACGGAGAATTCTCAGTTGAGACGATGGATTTTGGCCGTTAATTGATGCTGCCAACGGAGAATTCTCAGTTGAGATGATGGATTTTGGCCATTATTTGATATTGCCAACGGAGAATTCTCCGTTGGGTTACGGGAATGAAGTGAGACAGCCTCTTTTTTATAAATTTTTTTAAATACCTATTGACTGCACGACTCGTGCAGATGTATGATGTATCTATCAGGAGGTGATAAGTTTGAAAGCTACGCTTTCAAACTCGGTTTTGTGGCTTTCACCGCCCCGAAGGGCACCGATTTTGCTCCGCAAAACCAGCCACAATTCCTCAAAGAAAGGAGAGGCTTTCGTTGAGCGAAAGCCATGATTCAACCCATGAAATCATTAAAAGAAGTGACGGAGATTACAGGTCTGTCCCGGCGCATGATTCAGGAGATCGAAACGGCAGGGCTGGCAAAGAAGCCCACGAGCGCAGATAAGTACGGACATCTGTTATACGATGACAAGGATATTGAAAATCTGTGGGATTTTCGATTTTATAAGGAAATTGGCTGCACACTGCCCGAGATCAAGAAAATTCGAGAGGCGGATAGTTTTAATCGCAGCAAAGAGCTGGAGAGACTCATCGAAGAAATGATCAAGAAAAGAGATGAGTTAAATAATTTAATTGAGGTTGCCAAGTTGTTGAAAGATATGGGTGTCCATTATAGCTCGTATATAGAAGTTGTGGATCCCACCGGTATCTATAACTTTAATGAAATAACCTCCTATCTGGGAATGGTTTTGCAGCAAGTGGATTTTGAACCGGAGATTGTGGATGTTCTGACGGAGGAAGAGGAGGATATTCGGGACGAAGCATTTGACTTAATTATGGAATGCTGCGACAATGGCAAGAAACCTACACACCCCCGTGTACAATTCGAAATGGAACGCTATTATGCCGTTTGTACCAGAGAGATGTCCGATTCCCTTTATTGGTTCAAAGTATTTCATGTGGCACATGCTCCCGGAGAAGAAATGGGGCAGTGGATTGATAAAGAGTATGGTGAGGGCAAGGCCAAGTATTTTTATGAAGCGATGCAGCACTATTGTCAGACCAATCCCTATAAGCATGGTAAAAGTGATGAGCGTTGGGCAAAAGCATGGCAGATTCTTGAGGCCATGGCACAAAATAACTATCCTCCGGAAGTAGAAGTGGTTCAGAAGGTCGTGGGGGTATTGTATAGCTACATTTACGGCTTAAAAATATATAGCGAAGAAACAAGACAAAAGATGTTCAGACATTTTTGTGCTGCGATGAATAACGAAAGCTATTTGAATATGATGAAAAAGCAAGGGAAAGAACAATTTGGTGCATTTTTGGCAAAGGCCACTGCATTTTACTGCAAGCAATGGGAGGAGGCATAAATATGGAATGGATTTTGGTGCTTGGGATTGTGATTTTACTTGCAGTCGCAGCCCTTGCAATAGGGCGCTGCAATCAAAAGAAAAGGCTGGAGGCGGCCCGAAAGGAACTATTCGAAAACATTGGCCGATTTTCAGGGTGTTTTCAACCGTTATATGACTTAAATCTTATGAGCAACTCTGAAATGGAAAAATATATTTTGGACATGTGGAAGAAGAAAGTAGAAGCCTTGCCCAATCTGGAGTATTTGTTTAATAAAAAGTGCAGCCACCGAGAGGAATGGTTCCAGCTCCTGGATGAATGGGGGATCAAGCATGATGAAAGAGATGAGATCCTGACAATCGCGCCGGAACATGAAAGTTTGTATCTGTTTTCGGATGTGTATGAAATGGGCAACAAGGCCAAGGTGATGCGTCCTGCCTGGTGGTATGTGATGAATGGCGAGAAGAAATGTCTTGAGATGGGTATCGCAATGATAGAGTAAGGAGGCAAAGAAGATGCATAATCAACAGCTGTTACTGGCCCCGGTATGCAAGGATGAAAAATGGGGTTACATCAATCAAAAGGGAGAAATGGTCATTGATTGCCAGTTTTATGAGGCAGAAGCTTTTGAAAACGGCCTGGCCCGGGTAAAATGTGAAAAAGACGGACACTGGCAGTCTATTGATGGATATGGACATTTCGTCGAGATGCCCCCAATGAATATACCATGTCCTGAGGGTAAGATCTTGGGAGAGTTCCGCCAGGGCATTGCCAAGGTGGGTTATTATAAACATGAAGAATATTCTTCTTCCGAAACTGTGTATGATAACGCCTTTGACGATGTGGGACATGAAGAATGGTCATCCTCTTCCGCAGACTGGTTTATCCATGGTTATATGGATGAAAACGGCAAAATGCTCACCGGGTATGATTATGTATCCATGGGGCCGCAATGGGATAGGGATGAGATCAGCGAGGGAATCGTCAGAATTACCGATGCTAAAAGCCATAAAGTAGGATATATGGATAAAACCGGCCGCCTGTTAGTAAAATGCGAGTGGGATGCCATGTTTAATAATTTTCACGATGGGCTGGCACAAGTATGGAAAATGATTTTAATGTTTCCGAAAGAGGGCTTTATCAATACCAAAGGAGAGATGGTCATTAAAAAACGCTGGGAGAGAGCCGGCGACTTTCACGAAGGCTTGGCTTGGATTAGGGCAAAAGGAAAATATGACGTATACAATTACATTAATAAAAATGGTACAACGGTCATCGGTCCCCGTTTCTGGGAACGGTGCGGTGATTTTCACGAAGGACTGGCCTGGATACAGCGGGAGGAGCTTTGCGGATTTATTGACAAAACCGGAAAGAATGTGATCCCATGTCAGTGGGGCTGGTGTAAAGATTTTCATGAAGGGTTAGCTGCGGTTCGAAAAGAAGGCTGCTGGGACTGGGGCTGGATTGATAAAAACGGCAATGTGGTCATTGACTGCGAATGGGAAGGTGCTGGTGACTTTGCAAGAGTGTAAGGGCACATTATATTCGAAAAAAATCTGAATTTTTTTGAATAAACTATTGACTGCACGAGTCGTGCAGTTTTACGATATATTTATCAAAATAAGCAAAAAGATATGGAGGGAAAACCATGAAAAAAGTATGGATTACAGAGCAGGAATGGGAACTTACATTGTGTCAGGATGCAACAGACAAGACCTTGGAATTGGCTTGTTTTTACAACGAAACAGGCGAAGCAGCAACAGTTATTATTCAGGGGGCAACGTTGAAGTATGGTATACCTGCCGGAGGTCGATGGTATTGCGTGCTGTGCGAAGATGAGTTTGTAACAGCGTTTCGAACGATTCAGAAGGAGGGCAGCGGTATCACCATTCGGGATGGCAAGACCATTCAGACATTTCATGAAGACAGCAGAAGCTGGGGGCATGAGACCGGTGAAACCGTATATCGCGGCCCGATTACATTGTATGAGGATGGTAGTGTGAAGGTGGATGGATATCGTCTACCGGTATCCCCCGCAGGCTATCCCATGGTTCAAGTGGACGGAAAAGTTGGGGTGGACTGTAAGGGTCATCTGATGATTCGGGAGGAAGATCGCCGATCCGAACACAAGTGGTATCCCTACATTATGGCACATGATGATGGCCAGATCTGTATCACAGCAGATCGAGGAATCTTTTGCCGGGATTGGCGCTGTCCTGAATTTAATGGAGAGGTTGTGGATGTTCGCAGATACCATGTGGGATTTGCACTCCTGACCCGAACCGGATATGTATATCTTAGCCTGGACGGAAGACGATGGGTGATGATTGAAAAAGATGTCAGTGCAATTGCAGCGGATGGCTATTATGTTGTTACTGCAGATCTGAAAGGAATGATTCGTGTCTATGAATATGAAACGGAGTTAAAATATGCAGAGCGCCGAATGAAGATCAATCGATCAAACAAGCAGATTTCAGAAGTATTTATAGCCAATAAAAAGCTGGCATTGAAATACACCGATGGTACATTTGAGATGGGAGAAATGTAAAACGTGTGGGAGGTATAGCGACATGAGGAATTGGGAGTCATTAGAGAATTTAGAGCAGAGAAATGGATTGGAACGAGACTTTCCGGAGAATCATTTGGAAAATATGAAGCTGGATCAGTTGGAGAAAATGTCTCCAACTGATGCGGCGAAGGAAATTGGAAGAAATGTCTTTCAGAATTCGGTTGTAAAGTATGCCGGGGATCGGGGCGCGTTTATGCGACTGGAGAAGGAGGGGAATGCTGATGTTTTTGGAGAGTATTACAGCAAGTATGTAAATCATCCGGAAACATTGCGCAGTGAGAATCCGGAAATGTATAAGTTTATGCAGGATCGTGTATTCTTTGGCCGGGAGTATGAGGGAAAAGATGGGGCTGGCGAAGGAATTTTGCCTAAGACCCAGATCGTGGACAGCCGGATTGAGAATTGTGATGATCCCTTCTCCTACGGTGATGTGGAAAAGATGTCCGAAAAATTGGATGCTGCCCAGGGAGACACAGGGCTGATTCCCATCGCCGCCAGCCGCATGGTTGCCTGTCGGAACTTGATGGCCTTGTGCGGGCACAAATTCACAGAGGGGGAGGTTACATCCTTTGCGGTGGATCATGAATATATGGCCTATGATCCCATGGTGCTGGGTGGGTTCTCCCATGAGCTTGATGATATGATCCTGCCCGATATTATCCGTGGTATGAGTAATATCGAAACCTATGAACCCAACATTTTGGAGGCCGAAAATGCCGCCGAAGCCATGGCAGACTTGCTGGATCACGGTCAGCGTGGTTTGGTGGTATACAATGCCGGAATTTTGAACCGTACACCTATGGAAGCAGAACAGCCCTTTGGAAAGATTATGGAGAACCTTCCATTTATATCAGCCAATCAGGCATCTGTTTTGGAATGTGCAGTTCGGGACGGCAGCACCGGAGAGGTACGAGGCTTTTATATCTGTGACAGTGAAGCGAAGGAACCTCAGCGTTATGTGGAAGCTGATCGGTTGCTGAAAGCACTGGATGTAAAGAATAGTACCATATTGTTCACCAAAGAGGCATATTTAGACGAATAAGAGGATACAGCCATGAATAGACAAATTGGTATAGATTTTGCAATGACCACATCGGCGATCTGTGTGCGGGATACGGATAAGCAGCCGGATTTCATCCGATTCAACGGAGAATCCTACACGCCCACTGTGATTTTGGAAAAGGGGACGGTAACGAATAAAAAAGGGGAAGAAGTGGCTCATGATGAGGCCTATGGCTGGGAAGCTCAAAAGGCAACGTCTTTTCATGGGCTGTTAAAGGATAATTTTAAGATCAAGCTGCTGAGCGAGGAGAAAAAAGAACGCCAGGAGGCGGAAAGTCTGACCCGGAAGTTCTTTAAGTATCTGTATGAATCCTATAAAAATGGCATGACGGATATGAAGGGAACGAAGCCGGAAAAAGTGACCACGGTTGTGACATATCCGGTAAAGTTTCCGAAAGCAGTTCAAAACTTTTTGAAGCAGGCAGCGGAAGAGGCCGGCTTTGAAAATGTGATCATGAAGAGTGAATCGGAAGCGGCAATGCGGTATGTACAAACCCATGAAACCGAAAAAACTCGCAATTTTACCAAGCAGCATGCAGGAAAGCAGTTGAAGGTTCTGCTGGAAGACATGGGCGGCGGCACATCCGATAGTGCAGTGTTCAAGTATAACACTGAAGACCCGGAAAAGCTGGAAGTTTTGGGCTTTTACCCCAAGGGCGGCGAGTTGAACTTCGGCGGCAGTGAAATCGATGGGATATTATGTGAGTTTTATAAGCAGAAGATCGGCAGTCACATTGTGAAGATTCTGGGACAGGGCGACGAAGTGCTGGGTGAAAAGGTTCTGCGCAATATGGTGAAGAAACATAAAGAAGAAGTGCTTTCGCCTGAACTGCAGGCCAATCAGACTGCGGGTGTACCCATGGGATTGGCGGGCTTTGTTTACATGCTGAGCGATCCAAACTGTGCGGACATAGACCGGACAGTATTTGAAGAACTGTTAAAAGAGTATCTCCCGCAGTTCCCCAAGTTGGTGAATGGTGCCCTGGAGGATGCGGGTATTCGTGGTGAGGAGATTGATCTGGTACTGCTGAGCGGTGGTCATAGTCAGTGGTATTTTGTAAAAGAGATGCTGTTAAAAGAGACCAAACTGGCAGTGAAGGAAGATGCAATTCTTAGTTTCCCCAAGCCCCATCTGGTTGTGGCTGAAGGTGCGGCATTGATGGAGAAGAAAGCACCAGCCAAGACAATTTCCGGAGATCCGATGCCCACGCCCCCAAAACAGAGAATGCTTGCTTGGGTTAAAAAGAATGGTAAATACGGGCTAATTGACCAGGATGGCAATATGGTTACTGCGTGTGAGTGGGACGGAATTCATCTTGATGATATAAAAAGTGGTGCAATAAGAGTCGAAAAGAACGGTAAGTGGGGCCTAATTGATAAGAATGGAAAGCAGATCATTCCCTGCCAATGGTATCGGATCTTTGAATTTTCAGATGGTCTCGCAAAGGTTTCTGGAAATGAAGGCTATGGATTTATTAACAGTGCGGGAAATCTTGTGATTCCCTGTAGATATACAGAAGCTCATGACTTTAGTGATGGGCTGGCAAGGGTATCCGGTGGGTATATCAACACATCCGGAAAGTTAGTTATTCCGGGGAAATGGATCAGGAATGACGACTTCCACGAAGGTTTGGCTGCAGTTTGTAAGCATTGGTATAGCCATTCATATGACTTTATTGATAAAACCGGAAAAACAGTGTTAACAACGAAAGGCTTTTCGCCTGACAGCAGTGGTTTTTGTAATGGATTTGTCAGAGGTGAACCGATTGGGGTAGAATCTTCCTATACGACTTTTAGAAATCGAAAAGGGGAAGAGATTAGCAGCTATGGCTTTGATTTTGCCAGGGATTTTTGTGATGGGCTGGCTATGGTGTGCAACGATGACCGGTGGAATTATTTAAAGGAAAATGGGAAACTGCTTACATCAAGATGGTGGGAAAAGCTGGGAGAGTTTCACGAGGGCCTGGCATATGCCCAGAGTGATAATGAGAACGGTTACATTGATAAAACGGGGCAGCTCGTAATATCCGGTACAGGTCTTTGGTCGAATGGCAGAGCGTTTCATGAAGGTCTTGCCTATGTAAGGAAAAACGGGAAATATGGTTTTATTAATATGAAGGGAGAAGTAGTGGTTCCTTTTATATTAGATAATGTTTATGGTGGATTTTATAATGGACTTGCAGCGGTGAGCAAAAATGGTAAATGGGGTTATATTGACAAGAATGGTAATGAGGTCATTCCATGTGAATGGGATGACGCAAGTCCGTTTGTTAAAGTTGATTAACCATCGGGAGGATTGCATATGAAGATTAAGTCAAAGGAAATAACCAAAAAGGTTCAAAAATGGCTGCAGGAGCATCAAAATACCCGGCAGATCAGTGATGCAGAGGTCAAACAGCTGAAAAAGCAGCTGGAAAAAGGAGAACTGATTGTTCCGGACGATACCATTCAGCATGTGATTCGTTCCATGGTGGAGCGGGATTTTCTGAATGATCCGGTGGATAATAAAAAGTTTAAGCCCGATGGCTTCCTGAAAGAGCAGGGATGGATCAGGATCAGTCGTCTGCCCATTGCTCCGGTGGAAGATAAGAAATATGCGATGTATCCCCGATGGCAGAATGCAATCGCTACAATGCACACCCTAAATAACAGATTGTGTTATGTGCTGCTGCGCCAGGATGGCGAAACAAAGCTGTTTTTGGGGGCAATTCCCAGGACGGTGGGGAAAAAGGGGAAGGAGGCCGGCAGTCAGCTGCGCCAGGCGGTGAGCAGTCAGATGCCGGGCATTGGCATTGAGGATGCAGATGCGGTTATGGATTTGCAGGGACTGAATGTCCTGGGGAGCTGCGGTGCTGTCACGGGGGTTCCTTCTGTACGCAAAATCACAGAATATGGCGAATATCAGACCATGGATCAGATTGCCATGGGCCTACGCGGCAATGGGAATCATGAGCAGAATTTTGCGGTTGTGGTTGTGGCAGACCCGGTGCCGGATCAGCAGATTGTGGAAACGCTGCGGGCCATGGAGAATTTAGGGTCCGAAGTGCATGCTTTAACACAGTATACCAAGACCGAAGGAACCAATGAAGGATCGACTGTATCACTGGCAGTTTCCGATGGCAATAATGTGGGTGTCAATGTGGGAGTTGGTTTTTCCGTGGGAAGGGCAGTGGAAGGAAGTCTGGACATTGGCGGAAGTCTGGGAGCATTCTCTTCTACATCCAATGTAAGAGGTGCGAACGTGGGTCGGTCGGATTCCGTTTCCCAGCAGTATATCAGTAAGTCTGCCATGTACTGTGAGGAACTGTTCGATAAGCACATTGCGCGGATGAAGGCCGGGCGGAATCTGGGCTTTTGGAAGACAGGGGTATATGTTCTGGCAGAGTCAGAGTCCAATGTCAGGACCATTATGGGGATGCTGCGGGCGGTGTATTCCGGTGATGATACGTATATAGAACCGATTCGGACCGTTGCACTGCCGGCCAATTCCGGCGCGGATAGTCTGGTGCGTCTGTTCCGGCACCTGCCATATTCCTATCCTCCGGTGGCAGAAGTTCTGGGAAGTCTGTATGAAGATTACACCACGCCCATGACAACAGAGGAACTGTCCATCGCCACCAGCCTTCCCAGGCGGGATGTGCCGGGGCTGCGCTTAATTCGTAACGCTTCCCGTTTTGCCACCAATCCGCCGAAGATTAAAGAGAAAAAGGATGGAGGGCTGCCGGTGCGTCTGGGTGAAGTGTTGGATACCGGTGCGCCCACCCACCAGAGTTATCGGATTGATCTGAATCAGCTGGTGCGTCATACTTTGGTGGCCGGATCCAACGGAAGCGGTAAGACCACCACCTGTAAGCATCTTTTAAGCAAAATGCAGGAAAATAATATTCCCTTCCTGGTGATTGAACCGGCCAAAGAAGAATATCTGGATTGGGCCATTGAGCAAAATAAAATCTCGGGTAAAAAGAAAATTCTGATATATGCACCGGGGTCATTTATGAATGGTGAAGTAAATGACCTGCATTTGAATCCCTTCCAGCCGGCAGCAGCGAAGGGCGCTCCCATCAATATGCTGGGGCACTTGGATCGATTTAAGTCCGCACTGCTCAGTAGTATGCCCATGGGGGATGTTCTGCCATTGATTTTAGAAGAAACTATATATGCCCATGTTAAACGGTATATGGATGTGGAAAAGTTGTCGCTGGTTCATAAGGCCAACCCGATAGAAGGTCCCTATCGGGATGACGGAAAGCTGGAATATCCACTGGTAAGGGAGATGGCCGGGACAGCCAGAGATATTATTGTTGGAAGAAAATATGCCAAAGAAGTAGAAAGTAATATTTCAGCTGCTGTACAAACCCGAATCAGCGCACTCCTCCTGGGATGGAAAGAGCCGCTGTTTAGCACGGCCCGCTCTACGGATTTTGGAAAGCTGTTTGAAAATAACAATGTGGTCATCAATCTGTCCTATCTGACGGATGATCGGGATAAGGCCTTTGTAATGTCCGTGATTCTGATTGCTTTGTGGGAGTACCGGGAGTCAAAATATCGATTTGATAAGGAATACAAAAAGAAAGCGGATGCCAATCAGCTAATGCATTTGACGTTGATTGAAGAGGCCCATCACTTAATGCCCCGTGTTGGCGTGGATATGGTCTCTGGACAGAATTCCCAAGCCAATGCATCAAAAATGTTTGGCACGATGCTGAAGGAAGTTCGCGCCTATGGGGAAGGCTGTGTAGTGGTGGATCAGGTTCCCACGGAGCTGATCTCAGACGCAATCAAGAATACCAATCTAAAGATCATTCATCGATTGTTGTCAGCAGATGACATTCAGGCTGTGGCCGCCAGTATGCGGCTGCGGCCTGACCAGGCGGGCGTAATCGGGGAACTGCAGCAAGGAGAAGCCATTGTGTGCAGCGATTTTGATGATGCAGCTGCATGGGTCAAGGTGAACTGAGACAAAAATTCTTACATTATAAAAGCCAGCTTTCAGTATCGGTTTATATCCGAGCCTGAAAGTTGGCTTTTTTGCAAATAGGGCGGTTATTACAATATATTTATAAGTTTTTGCAATTGCCTGAGTACGGTGAAAACGATATAATAGGTACAACACTTATTATTTTGGAGGGACTAGAATGAACAAGATTCAGTTAATGGTCAATGAATGTGCGGCTCAGGGCGGCGGCAGGGTCAATATTACTGCCGGTGAGTGGAAGTCAGGCCCGATTCATCTGGCAAGCAATGTGGAGCTGCACCTGGAAAAGGGCGCGACAATCCTTTTCAGCGATCATCCGGAGGATTATCTGCCTGTGGTTTTCACCCGCTGGGAAGGCATGGAGTGCTATAACTATTCTCCGCTGATCTATGCCAAGGACTGCGAAAATATCGCAGTTACCGGTGAAGGAACCTTGATGGGCAACGGCCAGTCCTGGTGGCACTGGAAGCATCTGCAGCAGAAGGCCGCGGACGAACTGTGCTATGCTGAAAGCAATGGTGTACCCGTATCCCAGCGTGTTTACGGCACGGAAGAAGCTGCACTGCGTCCCTCATTTATTCAGCCTATCAATTGTAAAAATGTGCTGCTGGAGGGCTTTACGATCATTGATGGACCCCAGTGGACCATTCATCCGGTATATTGTGAGGATGTGGTGGTGCGCAATGTTACTGTACAGTCTGTAGGTCACAATACCGACGGACTGAATCCGGACTCTTGCCGCAATGTCCTGGTAGAGGGCTGCAGTTTCTGTACCGGTGACGACTGTATCGCCATCAACTCCGGTATGAATGAAGATGGCTGGCGG
>JAFUJY010000298.1 GCA_017467985.1 Bacillota bacterium | reverse complement strand
TCTCTGGATATGCAGAACGAATTCACCCGTTTCCGTACTATGTGCGAGTCTGAAGATGCCTATTACTTTCAGCTTACTTCTGACTCATTCATTCGTTATTATGACAAAGTCTCTGACATTACCGGTGTACTCTGCGCTAGGCCTGAATGTATGCATACTACCAGTAACTGTAACGCCTATGCCAATGTATCCCGTGGGCTTATGTGGTATGATAACAAGCTCTACTGGGCACAAAATTCAAAAGATAATACCAACATTGAGTTGCTTTGCATGAACCCTGACGGCACCAATCGTCAGCTAGTCCAATCACTGGCCATCAATCCCAATAGTTATAACTGCATGGTTCGGCTACATCGTGGCTATATTTATGTCGGTACGATCGAAAATACTTCCAAAAATGGTCAGGCAGTCTCCATTTTCTCCCTTTACCGCGAAGAACTAGGGAGTCCTACCCAGGAACCACCGCTGATCTGTCAGCTTACATTTAATAATAGTTCCATTGACTATCATTACCAAATCCTCAATAACCACCTTTACCTTGCATTATCTCATAGCATTTTTGAAGATTCGACCGTGCAAACCCATGTAACCCTATACAGCTATGATATCACCAACGACGCCTTTCAGGAACTGGGCGAGACCGTTTATTCCGACTGGATGCTCAGTGATTTTTATGTACATAACAACACGCCCTACATTACGGTTTACCAGAACAACAATGTTCTGCGTGTGGAACGCTTCAGTTTTGACATTACTCGTTTTGAAACTGCCTTTCAATTAGAAGTGGATCATGCGATTTATCCGTCTCTGGGAGATGGTGTGGTTGTGGGTTACGCAATTGTAGACAATCTCCCGTGGTATATTATCACTGATTATTCCGGACAGATCCTGCGCCAAGGTGAACTGCCCGTCTTTGAAAAAAGCTCTGATTTCTTGACTCTTTCCATTATGGGAGCCAATGAGACCCGTATTCTTATGACATTGCAGGACCTACGCTCCGGTAAGTCCTCCCTTCTCCTGATCCCTACAGATCCAACTGAAGAAATCCTTACTTTATCCCCATAAAAATCTTGCATCCATCTCTTTTTCGTGCTACAATTATTCTAATACACACAAAGGAGATGGATGTTCTATGTTTACCAACCAGAATCTTACGCTGATGACGGACTTGTACCAGTTGACCATGATGCAGGGTTACTATAAGTACAACAAGACCGAGCAGCGTGTTGTTTTTGACTTATTTTATCGAGAGAATCCCTTCCACGCTGCGTTTGCCATCGCTGCTGGTTTGGAGCAGGCTATTGACTATGTCCGTCACCTGACCTTCACCCGGGAAGATATTGAGTATCTGCGTACTCTGAATATATTTGATGATGATTTTCTGGCGTATCTGGCTGAGTTTCGCTTTACCGGCGATATTGATGCGGTTCCCGAGGGTACCGTTGTGTTCCCCCACGAGCCTTTGATGCGGGTAAGCGCCCCCATTATTGAGGCCCAGCTGATCGAGACTGCTTTGCTGAACATTATTAACCACCAGAGCTTGATCGCCACCAAGGCCGCCCGCGTGGTTCACGCCGCCAAGGGCAATCCCGTTATGGAATTTGGTTTGCGGCGGGCTCAGGGTCCCGATGCCGGTGTACTGGGCGCCCGTGCCGCAGTGATCGGCGGCTGTATCGGTACCTCCAACGTGTTGACTGCTCAGCTTTTTGATGTGGCCCCTAAGGGTACCCACTCCCACAGCTGGGTTATGAGTTTTGATTCTGAGCTGGAAGCCTTCCGGGCTTACGCTGATTTGTATCCGGACATGTGCATTTTGCTGGTGGATACTTACGACACCCTGCGCTCCGGCGTACCCAACGCCATCCGCGTGTTCCAGGAGATGCGGGACAAGGGCATCAAGTCCAAGATGTACGGTATTCGTCTGGACAGCGGCGACTTGGCTTATCTTTCCATTGAAGCTTACAAGATGTTAGAAGCCGCTGGTTTTGGCGATGCTGTCATCAGCGCCTCCAGCGATCTGGATGAGCACCTGATCCGCGACCTGCGTCACCAGGGCGCCACCATCAATCTGTGGGGCGTTGGCACCAAGCTGATCACCGCCCAGGACAACCCCGCTTTTGGCGGCGTGTACAAGCTGGCCGCTGAAGAGGACAAGAACGGCGTGATGCAGCCCAAGATCAAGCTGTCCAACAATCCCGCCAAGATCACCAACCCCGGCATTAAAAAGATCCTGCGTATCTACGACAAGGCCACCGGCTTCATGAAGGCCGACCTGATTGCTCTGGATGACGAAGTATACGATGAAAATAAGGACCTGACCATCTTCCACCCCATCGAGACCTGGAAGCGCATGACCTTCAAGGCCGGCACCTACCGCATTCGCGAGGTCCTGACTCCCATCTTCCGGGGCGGCAAATGTGTCTACACCAGTCCTACCGTTAACGAGATCCGGGACTACTGCACTGCCGAAAAAGAAACGCTCTACCGCGAGTGCCGCCGTCTGGTGAATGCCCAAACCGTTCCCGTGGATCTGTCCCAGAAACTGTGGGATCTGAAGCAAGAAATGATGTATCATTACGGAAAGTCTGACTTATGATTAATACGATTTTATTTGACCTGGATGCCACTTTGGCTCGCATGGACCAGGACACTTTTGTTAACACCTATATCCGCAAGCTGGGTGAAAAAGTAGCCCGCCAGGGCTTTGACCCCGCGCCCATCCTCAAGGCTTTGTGGGCGGGTACCGGCGCCGTGCTGAAAAATGACGGTTCCATGACCAACGAACAACTCTTCTGGAAAGTCTTTTCCGGAACCGGAACTTTTGATGCAGATGCATTAATGCCCGTCTTGGATGAGTTCTACGCCAAAGATTTTGATTCCATCGGCGCCATTGTTGCAGAACCCAACCCCTACGCCGCCGATATGATCGCCACCCTGCGCCGCAAAGGCTACAAAGTGGGACTGGCCACCAGCCCCGTTTTTCCCCGAGTGGCAACCCAGCTGCGTATTGGCTGGGCCGGCCTGAAGCCCGAGGATTTTGACATCATTACCACCTACGAGAACAGCCGCTACTGCAAACCCACCTCCGCCTATTATCAGGATGTGCTGACTGCCATTGGCTCTGACGCCTCGGAGTGTCTGATGGTGGGCAACGATGTGGATGAAGATATGTGTACTGCAGACATGGGCATGTCCGTGTATCTGGTGACGGATTATCTCCTGAACCGCCACGACAAAGATTATAGCCACTATCCCCAGGGAACCATGGCTGATTTAGCCGCTTACCTGGAGACATTGCCCGATTTGAGATTTTGAATGGATCAAAGATTCTCCGGAGTGATTGCTCCGGAGTTTTTTTGTGGATTTTATTGCTGGTGCCAGTAAATCTCAAAAAGCTGGTGCCAGCAAACTTTAAAAACCTGAAACCGGGTGCCAGCTAATCTCTAAAACCTGGAACCTGGTGCCAATAAATCTCTAAAACCTGGAACC
>JAFUJY010000003.1 GCA_017467985.1 Bacillota bacterium | reverse complement strand
TGGTTCCTGCGCGGGCTGGATGACGAGGCGCAGCCCATCGGAACACATACGCAGGAGCATGCCCGCATCTGGCTCAACGCCCAGAGCTGGATGGTGATTGCCGGAGCCTGCAGGGAGAAACAGATCCAGGCCATGGACAGCGCTGCCAGAGAGCTGGACACCGGCATGGGACTTCTGCTGAATACGCCCGGTTATCCTGGCTGGCCCAGCAAGGAAGCGGCAATGGTCAACGGTCTGCCGGCCGGGTACTCCGAAAACGGGGGGGTCTTCTGCCAGGCAAACTGCTGGGCGATCATGGCCGAGGCGCTCCTTGGCCGGGGCGATCTGGCGTGGAAATATTATAAGCAGATCCTGCCCCATTCCGTGATCCAAAAGATCGGCGTGGAGCGCTACCACACGGAGGCTTATGCCTGGTGCTCCACCATGCTCGGAAAGGACAATGAAAAGTTCGGCTGGGGCTGTGTCTCTCAGGTCACCGGTACTGCTGCATGGATGGACGTGGTTGCCACGCAGTATCTGCTTGGCATCCGCCCGACCCTCAAGGGCCTGCTGATCGATCCGTCGATTCCCGCTGAGTGGGATGGCTACACAGTGGAACGCCAATATCGAGGGCGCCGCCTGACGATCCTTGTTGAGAACCCGGATCACGTCCAGCACGGCGTAACGGAGTTGGCAGTAGATGGAATTCCCGTAGACATTACCAGAGGAGCCTATGTAACTGAGGATATCCTTTCCCTAACCGATGCAACACAAATAAAGGTTACGCTCAGGCTTGGATAAAAAAATGAAATGGGTGGCCATATGAAAACGTGGAAAAATATGAAAACATGGAAAAAGGTACTGATCGTAATCGCCGGCGCTGCCATATCAGGCGGACTGACAGGGTGGAACCTGCTTGGGATGATCATATGAAAGGGGCAAAGTCATGAAAAAAGCACTTCATATGATACTATACACAGCTCTTTTTATAGGAGTATTTGCAGGATCAGCATACACTGCTATGATATATCACATTTCAACGCAGCAAAGGATCATGAAGGTTGATTGGAATGACAGCGTCGGGACAGTTTTTCCAGATCTGCCATATGGGGATGGAGAGTACAATACTTATTCGCTTTATATTCCGGCGGGTTTGGACAAGAATCAGCCACAATCTCTTATATTGGATATTCACGGCGGCGGCTTTACTGCCGGGGATAAGACGGATGACGATACAGCATGCCGCTATTACGCCTCCAAAGGCATCATTGTCGCTGCAATGAATTATACCTACCTGGGTGTAAATGGAGCAAGCCTGAACAGCATGATGGAAGAAGCTCTGCAATGTGTTGATGCAGTACGGGAGCAATGTGCGTCAATGGGCTGCCGGATTACGGAAATGGCAGCAACCGGTTCCTCTGCCGGCGGATGTCTCGCCATGCTCTATGCCTATCGGAACGCGCAGGAATCATCTGTGCCTGTGAAGTTCGTATTTCAGCAGACCGGTCCTGCAACCTTTGATAAAGAATTCTGGGGAGATACCACTGACAACTACGAAATGCAGGCGTTGTCAGTTTCCCTTTATACGGGAAAAAACATTATTCCAGAATCAGTAGGCACAGAAGAATTCCAGCGATCTATTGATGAGATATCCCCTGCAGCTCTGATCAGTGACACAACAGTCCCGACACTCTGTGCGTACGGTCCAAAAGACAAAGTGGTTCCGACGCAGCTTAAGTATCTGCTTTTCAACAATCTTGCAGAGCATCACATACCATACGATTATATTGAATTCCCCCACTCCAATCATGGAATGTATGATGATCCGGAGAAGACAAGGGAGTATTTGGTAAAATCACTGGAATACTGTGTACGATACTTCGAAAACTATCGAAAGCAATAAAACACCAAGCATAGCAGCTTTATAAAGGAGATGGAAAACATGATAAAAGCAGATATATTCTGCATCCCTCTGCAGGAGAAAGTGCTTAAAGGCCGAAAGGCAAACTCTTTTTCGCCAATAAAGGACAGCGGAGAATCTCTGCTGGACGGCGATATTGTTTATCGGAACGATCTATGCTACGGAAATACATATCCTAATAGTTTCTTCGATATCTGGTATCCCTCCAGGAAACAGAAGCCAAAAGAGACGACCGTGGTATTTTTCCATGGAGGCGGATTCCTTTTTGGTGACAAGGTGGGCGGTGACCCACTGGCGAAAGGTGAAGACAGCAGCGCAGCAATCTTAAAGGGACTGGCAGAAAATGGTTATCAAGTTGTCAGTGCAGATTATGCCCTGGCTCCGGAGTACCGTTTTCCTGAACAGATTCGCCAGGCGAATGAATTGCTGGATTTCCTCTTACTCCACGGGCAGGAATATGGACTGAATATGAATCGACTGGTTCTTATGGGAAGCAGTGCCGGGGCTAATATTGTAGAGATCCTCGGCACAATCCTGACCAGCCAGGATTATGCGCAGAAACTTAATATCACGGTTGCCCCCGGGTTAAAAGAGCGAATCTGCGGTATTGTTGTTGATGAATCTGCATTGGACCTGACAGGAATGGATCAGAACATGGAGCTCCTGGCAGGGGTTTGGCTTGGTGTGGAGCCTGTACAGGGGTCTGTTCAGACGGAATTGATGAATGCGCCGATCTGGATTAAGGAGGGGTATCCCCAAACCTTTGTTACATCAAGTAATGTGGAACCTATTTTCCATATAAATGCAATCAGGCTTTTTGAAAAATGTTCTCAAGTAGGTACTCCTTGCACCATATTTGATGCAAACGAATATAAAGAACCGTTAAATCATGGTT
>JAFUJY010000297.1 GCA_017467985.1 Bacillota bacterium | reverse complement strand
GCACGGCAATGCATTCATTTGTGGCTGTTACCCTCTCATCGGCATATCCAGAAAGGGTATAATTACATTTTTCGATCCGTTCTGCTCCTTCCAAAAATGCACTATAGTTTTCTTCCACTTCTTCCCAGGACATCGTCTGTCCGTCCCACATGGGATTATTGGAGACATACCCATAGTCAAAACTATGCAGCACCTCCAGTTCACGATATAATCCCGACAGGATTTCACCGGAGCTGCCATTACTTATAATCAGATACTGAGCTGTCCCTTGCTCAATTATTTCCATTGTGGGTATCTGATTCTCTTCTATGCACATTACATTTTCGTATAGCAGTTCGATCCGTTTATTATATCCATACAGAACCTGATGTAAATTATCGCCTTCTATATACGCACAATACAGCTCGAAGGGCCAATTCAATCCCATATCCAATAATCTTACTGCCAACAAATTCTGCCCGTGTTCATTCTGCAGTTCTTCAATCTTGCGGCAATATGCATTCACCCATGAGCCGGTCCAACTCCATTGAATTGCAGGTGCGGCCATCACCGTAGGCTCTGCCTCTGTTCGTGGTACACATAACTGCCAGTTGGGCTGCATCCCGGACAAATCCAGTTTTCCCTCTTCTATTGCTTCCTGTAAAGCAGCCTTCACAAAGGATAAATACTCCACTTCCTCTGCGCTGGGAATATTGTACTGAATGAATAATTGTTGACCACCAGCTTCAAAGTCATTCATCCCCTGATATACACCATTCTCGGTGACAACCTTGCCATCCAGCCAGCTGCCGTTACTGCCCAGAGTATACTCTAACGATGCACTCATCTGACCATTTTGAACGGTAATATAACTTCCCTTTTTCCCGTCTGTATTTTTCGTATGGATATATACTTTGTCATCTACTTTAATCAGGGCGCTATAGGCGACCCCGTTGGAGTTTCCCAGCACCTTACTCCAAATTCTCTTGCAGCTGCCATCTGCATATTGGTAAATTTCTTCATATATGGTGCCATCTCCCGCCAGATCACAAAATACACAGTACAGTTCTTCTGTACCGTCGCCGTCAAAATCCAGCAGCTGATAGGTTCCTTTTAGAAACAGATTTTCGGTAGTTTTAGATTCCACATAGGGGACTCCGTAGGTGTCCTCAATATGGTTGATCACTTCCAGATATCTATAGGCCATCCGCCCGATCTCACTTTCCGGCAAATCCGCATTCTCATCCTCCACCCAGCTTTCTTCTCTGGAGGACTCTTCTTCCTTTGAAACCTCTTCCCGAGAGGATTCTTCTTTACCAGAATTCTCTTCTTCTGTACCACCGTAGGATACCAGCAAACTGCACACAAGCACTGCTATCAGTAAAACTGTACACAAGATATAACATTTTCGCAGCTTTCCGCCCTTGGCCACCTGGACCAAGCGATCCTTGGCCTTCTGCAGACGGCTGCCAAAACATGTGGAGAAGAGCATATTCTCTTCGTTTCTCCGTGCCAGATGCCGAAACAATACTTCATTATACTCGCGACGCTCCTGCGCTCCCATGTCTCTTACCACCTGGGCATCGCACAGAATCTCAATATCCTCGTTCATCTCCCAGCTCATCAATAATACCGCCGGGTTGAACCAGTGAATGACCCGCACTGCCAGCATTAGTGACTTAACCCACACATCTCTGCGCTTAATGTGCAGCAGCTCGTGATGGAAAATGTAATCCAACTCCTGAGCATTGTACTGACATTCGGGCATCAGCAGTACCGACTGAAACAAACCAACCATCATGGGTGTGGCTATCTTTTTACACTTCTTTACCGAAACCCTTCGACGAAGTTCCAATTTTTGAATATATGCATCTAACTGCGCCTGCATCCCCATCGCCGAATAGGACCAACGCAGCAGCTCACGCTTTTGATAAGCATAGCCGATCAAATACCACAATGCGGATATGATCATGCCAATTGCCCAAATCCAAGGCAGCATGTCCCACACCATGGACCATTCAAAAACAAATTCAGGTTCTGTCGGTGCTTGGGGCACACTGGGCACGGATATGCTGGGAGAGACGGATGGTGTCTGGGGTACCACCGGTGTACTGGGCTGAACATCATTTGTACTGGGATACTGGGGAACCACAACATTGGTCGTGGGCATCTGTATCGGTGTTTGAACAGACTCCTCCATACTGGGCAGTTCCACTGTAAAGACCGGTGTGGGAATAGACACATCCACTGGGAATAACAGACGTACTGCCAGCACGATCCACAGGATATAACGCCACTTGCGCTCGATTTTATTATGTAAAATTCTAGTCAACAGGGCCACAAATAGGATCAACAATCCGCATACCAACGATACTATCAAAAAATACATCAACATATGTGTCATCCCTCCTATCATTATTGTCTTCACTTGCCTACTATCTATAGTATATTCTACACTCGCAGAAATGTCAAGTATTTTTTTAAAGGTGATCTCATTAATATCCCCCTTGTGTATATAGCAGCTAGCTGGCATACTAAAATCTAGAAAACTATCTGCCATGCAGTCAAACGGATCTATTTTTCAACTACAAATGCCAGATATTTGAGTCATTCGCCAACCGCAGATCACGCAAAACATCTGGTACTTTCTTAAAAATGCCAGATATTTGAGTCATTCGCCAACCGCAGATTTTTAAAAAAGGACTATTTTTCACATTTTTAGCGAAATAGTCCTTTTTTTTCCTTTAAATCTCTTCCACATACACCACCATCGTGCCACTACCCATCACTGCAGAAGAATAATAGGTATAATCTTCTACCTTTCCCTCACCGATCAGTTCAGCCATTCTGGCATCATACTCTTCCCGGCTGATTTCTTCACCGTTCCAGGTAATCGTATCCCAGGCATATGCGGTCACTTCTGTCACCATTTCCCCATTAATCAGTGTCTTATATTCGTAAGTAAACTCGCTGCCGCTGACAATATACGCCTTGTCTTCCCGAATGATGAACTGAGCCGCAGGCTGAACACTGCTACCTTGATTTAAAACCTTCCCTTGATAGATCATCACAGCCTGGCCATTTTGGTACTGATAGATTTCTTCCTGATATGGAAAGCCGCTTTCGCCCTGACCGTATCCGCAGTACAGTTCAGCCACACCATCCCCGTCAAAATCAATCAGCTTCACCATGCACAATCCCGTACACTGGCCATATTGTTCAGATGCTTTACCATACTGACCTTCCAAGTCTCCAACCACTTGCCTGTAGGCACTGCGCACCTCTTCACTCAGTTCCACTGTGGGTTCCGGAACATAGGCAACTTCTGACAGATCATCCACATAGGCTTCCAGATATCCGTTTGTATTGGCATAACTGTAATAGAATGTATATGTCTCTGTCTCCGCATCTGCCAAAAAGGCTTCCATGCGGGTCTTAAACTCCTCGTCACTCACCAATTCCCCATTCCACTGCATAGCTCCCGATTCTTCGTAGGTACTCAGCACGGTCTTTGCCTGGCCATCTTCAAAAGCTGTGTAAACAAAGCTATTATTGCCGCCGCTCACCAAATATACTTTGTCGCCATAGTGAATAAACCGGGCTGCGGACTCTTCCTGATAGCGGTAAGTACACACATTACTTTGGAAAATACAATAGATTCTGCCATTCCGATACTGGTAAATCTCCTGTACAAACGTACCATACAGGGGCTCAAATTCATCTCCCAGGGCATAAGCGCAGTACAATTCATCCGTGCCGTCCCCATCAAAATCGATCAGACGTACCAGACTAACACCCGCTTCATATCCGCGGATCAAATAGGCCTCTCCATATCGCTCTTCCAACTGGTTGACGATCTGACGATAGGCCGTCTTAAGGGGATTGTCAGGATCCTCTTCCACGGTTTTCGTCCACAGCTGGCGGGGTGTACACTCCTGCCAGTTTAATTCAATCCCATCCAGATTCAACCGACCGGTAAGGGCTGCCTCTCCCAGAGCCTCTTTCAGGGCCGCCAAATACAGAATCTCCGACTCATCCACCTCATATCGGTAATCCAGCCGCAGGATCTGGGCTCCCGCCTCCAGGTCATTCATGGCCCGCTTCAGCGTATTGCCGTCCACCACTTCGTTATTCAGATAATATGCATTGGCGTAGAAAATCATATTATAACTCAATGCCGTTGCTTTTTCATGATTCTCGATGGTTACATACTGACCCACCCGTCCCAGGGCATAACCGGTGCGCACATATGCCCGATCTTCTGTTTTAATGAGCACTGTACTGGGCGTCTCTCTCTGCTGGGACTCCCGCACGCCCACATTGCCGGACCATACCAGCTTACACTGACCGTTCACATACTGATACACTTCCTCCCAGAAGGTACCATTATTCTGATAAACACAGTACAATTCCGGCACATCGTCTCCATCAAAGTCCAGCAACTGATAGGTTCCCCATCGGGCAAAGCTGCCAAGACCACCATCTGAGAAATAATAGACACCACCATAATTTGTCTCGATATTCTCGATGATTTTCAGATACTCCTGGGCCATACGGGCAGTCTCACTGTTATGGATCTCCGCTACAGCCTCCTGTAAATGAAGTTCTCGGCCGGAGGCCTGTTCCAACAGGTTCTGACTCTGGGTGTTGGAGATATGAATGCGCTGCATATGATCATGATCAAAATACCAGTACTCCATGATTTGCGTGCAGGATTTTACAAACTGCTGGTACTTTTCTCCCATTTCATTATAGGATACGGCCTCTCCATCCCAGGAAGCTTCACCGGAAACAAAGCCATAATCATAATGATGCACCACGGTCATGGTACCGCCGTGCCAACTCAGAATCTGCCCCTGCCACTCCTCACTTTCCATGACCATAAAAATCTGATCATCCTTTTCATACAGATTCGTCAGCGGATGCAAATTCTCCGCATTGCTCACTTCGCTTTCATACAGCTCCTGCAGCTCCCCATCATAGGTATAAATCACCTGATACAGCCGGGTGTCTTCGTCCATCTTCTTTTCGCCGTAAACACAGTACAATTCCAGCTGTCCATCGCCGTCAAAATCCAACAGCTCCGTAACCACAAGCCCCTGCAACCGCTGCTTCAGGTCATTTTTCACCTGCATAAAGCCCTTTTCGCATGGGCCATACTGTCGATATAATTCTTCCACCACATCCATATAGGCCAGCGCAGCCTGGGTGCTCAACTGGGAATTCTCCTCCACTTGGGAGGATTCCTCCTTAGAAGACTCTTCCGCCTTAGAAGATTCTTCTTTTTTAGAACTCTCTTCCTTTTCAGAACTATCTTCTTTAGAGCTTTCCTCTATGGAAGATTCTTCTTTTCCTGAGCTCTCTTCCTGGGTGGCACCGCAGGATACCAGTAGGCTTCCCACGATCACGCCCACCAACAGAATAGCACACAAAGAATAACACTTACGTAGCTTTCCACCCTTACTCACCTGCACAAAGCGGTCTTTGGCCTTCTGCAGACGACTGCCAAAACATGTGGAGAAGATCATGACCTCTTCCCTTCTTCTGGCCAGATGCTGCAGCAAAATCTCATTATATGCCCGACGTTCCTCCATGCCCATGTCTCTTACCACCTGGGCATCGCACAAAATCTCAATATCCTCGTTCATCTCCCGGCTCATCAATAATACTGCAGGGTTGAACCAGTGAATGACCCGCACTGCCAGCATTAAGGCCTTAACCCACACGTCTCTGCGCTTAATGTGCAGCAGCTCATGCCGAAAAATATAATCCAGTTCCTGCATATTATAACTGCCCACGGGCATCAGCAGTATCGGTCGAAACAAGCCTACCATCATGGGTGTGGCGATTTTTTTGCATACTTTCACAGAGATCCTCTGGGGAATCTCTAATTCTTCAATATATGTATCCAGTTTTTCCTGCAGATCCACGCCCTTGGCCGAATAGGACCAGCGCAGCAGCTCATGCTTTTGATAGGCATAGCCCACCAGGTACCATAACGCGGATATGATCATGCCAATTGCCCAAATCCAAGGCAGCATGTCCCGCACCATGGACCATTCAAAAACAAATTCAGGCTCAGCCGGTGTTGGGGGCACACTGGGTGCCGGTATGCTGGGAGAGAGGGATGGTGTCTGAGGCACCACCGGCGTACTGGGCTGCCCCCCCTCCACAGGCGTACTGGCACTGGGATACTGGGGTATTACAACATTGGTCGTGGGCCCCTGCACCGGTATCTGAACCGTTTCTGCCACAGATTCCTCCACGCCTGGCAGTTCCAATGTAATCACCGGTGTAGGAATAGATATATCCACCGGAATCAACAGACGTACTGCCAGCACAACCCACACAATATATCGCCACTTACGCTCTATTTTATTATGTAACAGCTTGGTTATGACCGCTGTAAACAGTATCACAATACCACAAATCAATGAAACGATCAAAAAATACTCCATCACGTCCGTTCCCCCTTTTTCTTTTATTATATTCTACATCTTCCTAATTGTCAATCCCCTTGTCTTTTCTTCTGCCATTTGTTATAATATATACAACTAACATAAGGAGGTATCACTCATGTACAATGCGTTTTATCCCGGTCAGGTATGGCTGGATACTGAAGGCAAACCGATCCATGCCCACGGTGGTTCGGTGATCTACATTGATGGAACATATTATTTTTATGGTGAAAATAAAGAAAAAACAGACGGTCACCATGATGTCTGGCACTGGGGCGTGCGCTGCTACGCTTCCAAGGACCTGTATAACTGGGAGGACAAGGGGCTGATCATTCCTCCGGAGCCGGATAATCCGGAATCTTCTCTGCACCCAGCATCCAAGATGGACCGCCCCCACATCATTTATAACAAGCGCACCGGCAAGTATGTTGCCTGGCTGAAAATCATGCATCCCGAGCGTAATGAGCAGACGGAGACGGTCATGGTGGCTGATAACTTCCTGGGACCTTATACCAAAGTAAAAGAGGATCTGCGTCCTTTGAACATGAGCGCCGGCGACTTCGACCTGGTGGTGGCGGATGATGGCAAGGCCTATTACTATTTTGAGCGGGTTCATACCGAGACCATCTGTGCCGATCTGACCGAGGATTACACCGATGTCACCGGTTACTACAGCACCCATTTCCCCCGCAAGTATCCGCCCTTTGTGCGTGAGGCCACAGCTCATTTTATGAGAAAGGGCATGCATTATTTGGTGACCTCCGGAACCACCGGTTATCATCCCAATCCTTCTGAGGTAGCCATTGGCGCTTCCTGGCATGGTCCCTTCACGGTTCTGGGTAATCCCCATCCCGATGATCCTTCCAACACCTCATTCCATTCCCAGATTTCTTCTGTATTTAAGGTTCAGGGGAAGAAAGATCTGTACATCGCCTGCGCTGACCGCTGGCTGCCAGATTATATGGATCTGCGTTATGAGGACTATGCCCAGATCTACGAAAAGAAGTTTAATCCGGATAAGGAGATTACCGTCCCCTTTGATATGCTTTCCCACGTACAGGCCATCACTTCCCGCTCCACCTACGTTTGGCTGCCCCTTCGCTTTGTAGAGCCCTGCGAAGAATACCCCAATGGTATGGTATTCATCGACTGGAAGGATGAATGGCGCATCGAAGATTACGAATAATCACAGGAGGAATTATCCATGTATAACTCTATTCGACCCGGTCAGGTGTGGCTGGATACCGAGGGCAAACGCATTCAGGCCCACGGCGGTTCCGTGATCTACATTGACGGTACATATTATTTTTACGGTGAAAACAAAGAAAAGACTGATGGCATCAGCGATATCTGGCATTGGGGCGTGCGCTGCTACGCTTCCAAGGACTTATATAACTGGGAGGATAAGGGTGTGATTATCCCGCCGGAGCCGGATGACCCCACCTCATCTCTGCACCCCACTGCTCAGATGGACCGTCCCCACATCATTTATAACAAGCGTACCCGCAAGTGGGTTGCCTGGCTGAAAGTCATGAATCTGGCCCGCAACGAGCAGACCGAAACCATTCTGGTGGCCGACAACTTCCTGGGGCCCTACACCAAAGTAAGAGAAGGACTGCGCCCTCTGAACATGGATGGCGGTGATTTTGACCTGGCCGTGGCCCCTGATGGTAAAGCCTATTATTATTTTGAGCGGGTTCATACCGAGACCATCTGTGCTGATCTGACCGATGATTACACCAATGTCACCGGTTACTACAGCACCCATTTCCCCCGCAAATACCCGCCCTATGTACGGGAAGCGACTGCCCATTTCCTGCGTAAGGACAAGCACTATCTGCTGACTTCCGGTACCACCGGTTATCTGCCCAATCCTTCTGAAGTGGCTGTGGCCGATACCTGGCACGGACCTTTCACCGTTTTGGGCGATCCCCATCCCGATGATCCCACCACCACTTCCTTCCATTCCCAGGTTTCTTCTGTATTTAAGGTACAGGGGAAGAAGGATTTGTACATCGCCTGTGCAGACCGTTGGCTGCCGGATTACATGCATCTGCGTTATGAGGACTATGCGCCTCTGTACGAAAAGCAGTTCAACTCCGACATGGAGAATCCTCTAGAAGGGTCTGCTAACCTGATGGACGATGTGATCAATAACACCTCTGTGGCCAATTACGTTTGGCTGCCCCTTCGCTTTGTGGAACCCTGCGAAGAATACCCCAATGGTATGGTATTCATCGACTGGAAGGATGAATGGCGCATCGAAGATTACGAATAAATAAAAAAGAGTCCGGCATCGCAGTGTCAAGATCGCGATGTCGGACTTGTTTTTGCATTGGCACGATATTCCAAGGGCGTCTGGCTGGTAATATTCTTAAATGCTCTGTTAAAAGAACGAATGGAACCGAATCCCACTTCCTCTGAAATATCTGCAATTTTTTTGTCTGTTTCCAGTAGCTGTGCACAGGCATCCTGCACCCGCAGCATATTAATATAATCGTTAAATCCCAGGCTAATCTTCCGATTAAACAAATGGGAAATATAACAACGGCTCAGATGCAGCCCCTCTGCCACATACTCCAGAGAAATGTCCTCAGAATAATGCTTGGTACAAAACTCCAGAATGCTCTGCAGTGTGGAGTTGTCGGACTGGGCAATGCCTTTAAGCTTCAATTGGGGCAGCATTTGGGAAATCATCAGGTTAAAATAACCCACATAGGCAGAAATATCCCCATCCGGCGGCAGGGCCACGATCTGCCTGACCAATTCAGCTATAGGATCATCCTTTTTTAGATGCAGCACATTATTTTCCGGAATGTGATTGTTCAGCAGTTCTTTGATACCGAAAAAGATATTGCAGTTCACAATCAGCACATCATAGGCCCCCAGCTGACTGTCCAGGTAGTAGTGAATCTGATTGGGGAAACTCACAAAGAAGTCCCCCTCCTCAATACGATAGGAGACCTGATCCGCAAAGGCAACCGCCCGTCCTTTTTCCACATATATGATCTCCATCTCTTTGTGCAGATGGGGAAGCTCGCCTAAGCGCAGACTCTGACGCTGGATAGATATGGGATCGGTTTTGTGCTCGTATGTTGCGTTCATAAGAGTTGTCTCCTTTCTTTAACGTTTAGATCATTATATCATACTTTCATGCTAAAATCAAATTATCCTTTGTGAACATTCCTGTTCAAAAAGGATAAGGCTTAAAATGTACTGCGGCGCAGTAGATTATCTACAAAAATCTACTGCGCCGTCATAGAAAAACTCCAATACTGTACTGTGCCGCAGTAGTAATATGACTAAAAACTACTGCGGCACTTTTT
>JAFUJY010000296.1 GCA_017467985.1 Bacillota bacterium | reverse complement strand
TCCGTAATGAAGAATCCGGTGAGATGCATGGTCTGACCCGTGTCCGTCAGTTCACCATTTCCGAGGGTCACCTGATCGTTCGTCCCGACCAGATGGTAGAAGAGTTCAAGGGCTGTCTGGCTCTGGCTAAGCATGTTCTGGAGACTCTGGGTGTGGAAGGTGATGTAACTTATCATCTGTCCAAGTGGGATCCGGACAACCGCGCCAAGTACATCGGTGAGCCGGAAGTTTGGGAAGAGACCGAAGGTCATATCCGCACCATTCTGCAGGAACTGGGCGTGAAGTTCGTAGAAGATGTGGGCGAAGCCGCTTTCTATGGTCCTAAGGTGGACATTAACGCCAAGAATGTATATGGTAAGGAAGATACCATGATCACCATCCAGTGGGATGCCCTGCTGGCTGAGCAGTTTGATATGTACTATGTGGATGAAAATGGTAATAAGGTTCGTCCTTATATCATACATCGTACCAGCATGGGCTGCTACGAGCGTACTTTGGCATGGCTGATCGAGAAGTATGCCGGCAAGTTCCCCACCTGGCTGTGTCCTGAGCAGGTTCGTGTACTGCCCATTTCCGAGAAGTATCATGACTATGCCCAGAAGGTTGGCGCCGAGTTGAAGAAGAACGGCATCCGCAATACGGTGGATACCCGTGCAGAAAAGATCGGTTACAAGATCCGCGAAAGCCGTCTGGCCAAGGTTCCCTACATGCTGGTTGTAGGTCAGAAGGAAGAAGAAGAGCAGCTGGTTTCCATGCGCAGCCGCTATGATGGCGATGCGGGCAGCATGAAGCTGGATGCATTCATCGACCAGATCACCAAGGAAATCCGCACCAAGGAGATCCGTCCTGTTCTGGAAGAGCAGCAGTAATTAAAATATTTAACACCCGGTTCTGGAAAGAGCCGGGTGTTAGTATTTTATATTGGCACAAATCAACAGTTGACAAAAATAATATTGCTGTTATAATGGAGTACCGGAGATTGGTACTCCATATTTTTTGTAAAGGTGGTATAGAATGGATAGTGAAAAAATAACAACAGCGGTTCAGGAAAATAAGATGGGTGTACAGCCGGTGGGAAAGCTTTTGGCCGGAATGGCGATTCCGATCATGATTTCCATGTTAGTGCAGGCTCTTTATAATATAGTAGATAGTATTTTTGTGGCGCAGGTTAGTGAAAATGCGCTGAGTGCAGTTTCTTTGGCTTTTCCCCTGCAGAATCTTCTGCTTGCGGTAGGTATTGGTACCGCCGTGGGTATGAATGCATTGTTGTCCCGTTCCCTGGGAGCAAAAAAGCAAAATGAGGTGGACCGGGCAGCCAACACAGGCTTGTTTTTGTCCATTATTAGTGCAATTGTTTTTGCAGTATTCGGGTTGCTGGGTTCCAGAGCCTTTTTTATGGTGCAGACGGATGTGGAAGAGATTGTGAATTATGGTACCGAGTACGCCATGATCTGCCTAGGCTGCTCCTTTGGTGTATTTATTCAGCTGTATTGTGAGCGGTTACTGCAGGCCACGGGACGGACCTCTTTATCCATGTGGACCCAGATGATCGGTGCACTGATTAACATTATTCTGGACCCGATTCTGATTTTTGGTATGTTTGGTTTACCCCGCATGGAAGTGGCAGGCGCGGCTTGGGCAACGGTTATTGGTCAGATTGTGGCTGCTGCTGCAGGTATTTTCCTGAATATCAAGTATAATCCGGAGATTCACATTAAGCTGAAGATGATCCGTTGGAATACTTCTACGGTTAAGGCCATTTACCGTGTGGGTTTTCCTTCTATTATAATGCAATGTATTGGCTCTGTTATGACCTTCTGTATGAATACGATTTTGATCGCATTTTCCACCACGGCCACGGCGGTGTTTGGTGTGTACTTTAAGCTGCAGAGCTTTGTGTTCATGCCGGTATTTGGTTTGAACAGCGGTATGATTCCGATTATTTCTTACAACTATGGTGCCAAGCGCATGGACCGGGTAAAGAAGACCATTGTGTTGGCCATTACGGTAGCTATCTGTATCATGGCTCTGGGAACACTGGCCTTTGAGCTGCTTCCCGGTGTACTGCTGTCCTTCTTTAATGCTTCAGCAGATATGCTGGCCATTGGTATTCCGGCACTGCAGATTATCGGTTCTCACTTTTTGCTGGCTGGTTTTTGTATTATTGCCGGATCGGTGTGTCAGGCCATCGGTAACCCCACGTACAGCTTAATTTCTTCTGTGTGTCGTCAGCTGGTGGTATTACTGCCCGCAGCGTGGCTGCTGGCCCAGACCGGGGAGTTGAACCTGGTGTGGTTGTCCTTCCCCATTGCAGAGTTGGCATCGCTGGTGATGAATATTATTTTCCTGAAGAAGACAATGAAAAGTGTAGAGGAATATTTATAATTGATAATCCCGTGCACACTGGTTTAGACCCTCTTCCACGCTATTGAATATCACATTATGTTTTTTGGCTTTTTCGCAGTTCATCCATAGATTATGTCTTGGAGGTGCGTCCTGGACGGCTATATTTTTGCCAATAAAGGTCAAAAAATCCTTGGTGAGTTCATACATGGAGAGGGTCGTTTCACTTCCAAAGTTGTATACGCCACCGGGCAGCTGAAGGACATTTGGAATGTTCTCGGCAACTTCTTTGACATAAGTAATGCCCCGGTATTGGTTGGAACTGAAAGAGATGGAATCTGTGGCATGAATGATATTCATAAAATAGTTTGATTTTTTTAGATAGTAATCATACATCCACTCGGCACGCAGCATAACTGCATAATCTTATGCCCAACAAAACCACTGGCGCCGGTAACGAGTATCATAGGGGGACCTCCTTGATGGGGAATTCTCTTAAAAGTATTGTATCACAAAACTCCCGGAACAACAACAGATTCGTGTATACTTTGAAAGGGTTAGGACTTGAAGAATAGATCATGTTGTGATAAAATGAAGCCAGAGTATCAAAGAAAGGACTGATAAAATGGAACGGATCAATCTGGATCATTTGATCGAAAAAATCGCCCATTGTGTGGAAACCCATAAGTTAAGCGAAGGCTGTTATGCCCGCTGGCTGTGGGGAGAGGATCGGAATATGGGGCGTAATGAATACGGTTGTGAGGATGCAGAGAATATTTTTTATACTATTGGTCTTTTCCCCTCTGACCCTGCCGAGAGGGCGG
>JAFUJY010000295.1 GCA_017467985.1 Bacillota bacterium | reverse complement strand
GCATTCACATTATCAGATTTAAGAATTTCGACCATCTTTGCCGCTATTTCCTCATCTGAAAATGGTGCATAAATTTCTTTTACATAATTCACAAAACGCTCTTTCGGACACAAAAGCTGCGCTTTACATTTATTATAAACATCGGTAATGGTGCCATCTAGTGCCAGATGCTTCAGAAAGGTATGCTCCTCAATATTGCTCAGGAAGTACAAACCATCCTCCCTTACCAGGCTGCCTTGGCCACCGCCCATCTTGGCGTCGGACCCCACCGTACCATAACCAATACTGTATTCGTAATCCGCCAGCAAGCTCAGTTCCTTAGCAACGGGATCCAGCAGATAAAACTGATTGTACTCCATGCGGCCATATCGGGACTGGTCGGTGGTGGCCAGAAGAATCTGCCCATTCTGCCAGAACCAGGCCTGGCCAAAGCTGCGGCTTTCCGGTGCAATCAGGCACTCATGGGTATCCGCCGCCATATCATACAAATACAAACCACCGTATGTATACTTCATGCCCCCTTCCCACAGGGCGCCGCGGTACAAAATCTTTCCTTCCTGCACATCACACACCGATGCATCAAACCAGGGCTGGGTGATTTCTTTGTACTCCTTATGAGCCCGGTCATAAATACCAAGACAGCCCCGCTTTCCGGCGGTAAATCCCCGACCATTGAACCAAAACGGACTCTCCTCCAGCACTTCCCAGGCATCATCCTTGCCCTTTTCCTGATTTTCCTTCACGCCACTGACCACATAGGTCTCGTCATTCATCAGGATTAAGGACGCACCTTTTACCGGCACTTCAAAGGCTCGCTGGGCCTCTCCCCCTCGGGGATTGATTTCATAAAATACGCTCAAGGGCTCCTCTTCTGCCTTTTTGCGGTCTGCCTCTGCACGCATACTGCTAAAAAGAAGTGTCCCTTTACTTGTCCAAACATAACCATATGCGTCCCCATGGGTGGTCAGCTGTTTCACGCTTTTGCTTTCCACATCCAGCAGGTACAGGTCGCCCTTATATTTATTCTCCTCTTCCAGGGGATGCTGTACCACAAAAGCCGCCGTTTTTCCATCAGGAGAAAACCGTGGGTTACTTACATACTGAAAATCCAACAGTGACCGAATCGTTGTCTGCTCCATATTCTTCCTCCTATTATATAACAAAAGACCGGCTTACGCCGGTCTCCTGAAAATTACTTACCATAAGTGTAAATCTCGATGGTCTCGATGATGACATCTTCTCTGGGCTTGTCCAACAGAACGTCTGTCTGGTCCACACCATGCAGAATCTTTGCCTCCGTCACGTCCATTTCACCGTAAGTATCCACATGAGAGATGGCGTCCACAATGTCCATACCTTCCATAACGTGACCAAATACAGTATGAATATACTGGCTGTAGGTCTCAGGGTACATCACTGCTCTCAGATTGCTCACCTGGAAGTCCAGATGAATGGCACCGCCCACTTCTTTGAACTTGTCCAGCTTGGCCTCGTCAAACTGATACTTGGGATCAATGTCCATGTTCCAGCGCTTGTAATCAAATACATCATTCTCTGTGGATGTAACGATAAAGAACTGGCTGCCGTTGGTGTTGTAACCACGGTTGGCCATGCACAGAGCGCCACGATAAGGAGCCAGATATTCACAGGTCTCGTCTTCAAAGAAGCTGCCCCAAATGCTTTCACCGCCGGTACCGGTACCGGTGGGGTCACCGCCCTGGATCATAAAGTCCTCGATAACCCGGTGGAAAATCACGCCATCATAGTAGCCTTCCTGGGCATGGGTGGTGAAATTCTCCACCGCCTTGGGTGCTTCCTTAGGGAACAGCTTGATTACGATATCACCCATGTTGGTCACGAAGCGAGCCATGGTGTCGCCCTTCTGGGGCTCAGCAAACTGCTTGTCATAGGTCTCGTCGCTGTAGTGCTTGTAAACGCTGTTGGAACATCCGGCCAGAACACATACCGTCATCATCAGCGCACTCAGCAGTGCAAAAATCTTTTTCTTCATCTTATTTGTATCCTCCTGTTGGTTATTTATCTGAAGTCATTGCATCCTCAATGACCTCAAGTACCCGTAGATTACCGGACTGCTGATGGTCTTTGGCCATCGCTCCCTGATACTTGGCCCGGTTGTGATAAACCTCCCGCACCGTCTCCATAATGGTAGAGGGGTTCATCTTCTCCTGCTCCAGGGTCACACTGTTCCCCTTAGCCGTAAAGGACTTGGCGTTTAAGATCTGGTCGCCGCGGCTGGCATCCAGCGGTAGGGGAACCAGTACATTGGGCAGACGCAGTGCCAAGATCTCCGCCAGAGAATTGGCTCCCGCGCGGCAAATGGTGGCATCCGCCGCAGCGTAAAAATGGGGCATCTCTTCGTTGGCATACTCAATCTGGAAATATCCGGGGGTATTTTCCAGCGCCTTATCCCCGTTGCCCTTTCCGCACAAATGCAGCACCTGGAACTCTGCCAACAGCTGGGGCAGTGCCTCCCGAACACCCTCATTCAGCGCTCTGGCACCGGAACTTCCGCCCATGACCAGCAAAATCGGCTTATCGCCTTTTAGTCCGCTGATCTGCAGGCCCTTTTCCTTACTGCCCTGCAGCAGCGAATCCCGAATGGGAGTCCCGGTATAAACACCCTTTCCCTTGGGTAAACAATCCAGCGCCTCCTGGAAGTTTACACACACCTTCTTGGCAAAGGGGATGGACAATTTATTGGCCAGGCCGGGGGTAATGTCAGATTCATGGCATACACAGGGGATTTTATTCCACTTAGCGGCGATCACCACCGGAACGCTGACAAAACCACCCTTCGAAAATACCACATCCGGCTTTAGCTCTTTTAACAGCTTCTTGGCCTGGAACAGTCCTCGAATCACATGGAAAGGCATGGTAAAATTATCCCAGGTAAAATAACGGTTCAGACGCTCGGAGTCGATTCCGTAATAGGGAATCCCCAGGGGCTGAATCAAATTCTTTTCCATACCCTCTTCGCTGCCGATATAACACACCTTATATCCTTTTTTCTTCAGATAAGGCAGCAGCGCAATATTGGGAGTGACATGGCCGCCGGTTCCGCCGCCGGTCAACACCACAGTTTTCTTTTCAGCCATTATTCTTCCTCCAGTGCTGCTTTGGTGGCCTGGGCTGCCTGTGCAACTGCATCCATACCGGGCTCCATGGGAGTCCAGTTCACATTAACATTGTCATTCTCATACCGGGGAATAATGTGCATGTGATAATGCATCACCGTCTGGCCTGCTGCGGTGCCATTGTTCTGCAGCACATTGATACCATCGGGCTTCAGTCCCTTTTTCATGGCCTTGACAATCTTGTGGGCCGCCTTCATGACCTTCTCTGCCTTCTCCTCGCTCAGCTGGGTAAAATCAGCCGCATGCTCCTTGGGCAGAATCAGCAGATGTCCCAGATTGGCCGGGGCAATGTCTGCGATGACCCGCAGATCCTCGGTCTCATACACTGTGGTGGAGGGAATGATTCCCGCCGCGATCTTGCAAAAAATACAATTGTCCATTTTTGCACCTCTTTCTTGATATTATATCAAATATGCCGTGAGCCTCTGGACGATCTGCTGCTGTTTGGCACAGATTTGCTGTATGTGGGGATTGACCCCAAGACACAACTCCAGTGACCGGTAAACGGCTTGATTTTCAATCTCATTATATAATAAAAGCTTCATGGATATGGGCTCGGATGAATCCGCATCCATCTCCGTAACCACCGCCCCCAACTGCTGCAGGCAGCGTAACTGCGCCTGCTTGTCCAACATGCTGCGCTCCAACAACCGCCGCTTTAGCGGTTCCTGTTCTTCCTCCAGCACCTGAGCGTAGGCCCGACCATATTGTACGGCTTCCTGAGCTAAGTCTCCCAGCCATTCCATCATTACTTGCTCCATAGCAACACCCCCTTTGGAGTATCCTATGCGGACAAGTCAGCCTTTATTCCTCTTCCTTTAGCAGGGCGCTGTACACATCCCGTTTGGAGATGCCTCTATCCTTGGCCACTTGCTTCATGGCCTCCTTAGGCGGCATGTCACTGTACAAGGCCATATGCTCCGTAAAGCTCATGCTCTCCCACTTTTGCTGGGATTCCTGGGCCACAGCCTCCGGATCTGCCCCCTGCAAGATAAGAACGTACTCTCCCCGGGGCTCCTGCTGGCTGTAATACTCCACCGCCTCCTGCAGACTCATAAAGAGCATTTCTTCATATCGCTTGGTCAACTCCCGGCCCAGGGCGATTTTTCGCTCACCCAAGCCATTTTTTAAGAACTCCAGGGTCTGCTTCAGATGATGGGGTGATTCGTAAAAAATCACCGTGCGTTCTTCGTGAATCAACCGATCCAGCAATGCTTTTCGCTCCTTGCTGGTGGTGGGCAAAAAGCCTTCAAAAATATACCGGCGGCTGGGCATACCGGACATGGACAATGCCGTGACAAAGGCACAGGCCCCCGGCAGAGCTGTCACTTCGATACCCTCCTGACGACAACGGCGCACCAGCACCTCTCCCGGATCGGAGATGGCAGGCGTTCCCGCATCACTGACCAGCACCACCGTTTGCCCCTCATGCAGCTTTTCCAAAATCACATTGGATCGCTCCTGCTCGTTGTGCTGATGACAACTGATCATGGGGGTCTTAATATTAAAATGGTTCAGGAGGCCTAACGTGTGCCGGGTATCCTCCGCCGCGATCAAATCCGCATTTTTCAGCGCTTCCAGGGCGCGATATGTAATATCATCCATATTGCCGATGGGTGTGGCACACACCATAAGCTTTCCTGCCATTTCCTCACTTCCTTTATAACTTATTGGCCAGTTTCATAATCCAGGACTCATGCACCGTAATGGCATTTTTCGGGCACAGCTCCTGACAACAGTAACAGCGAATACATTCACTGTAATTGACCGTGGGAAAACGATCTTTCATTGTAATTGCCTTGGCGGGGCAATGGTTATAGCACATGCGGCAGCCCACGCAAATATCCTTATGGAACCGCACCTTAGGCCGCAACACTCTTGAAAGGGCGATTCCCACGGAACCAAACTTACTCATCAGTTCCGGCTTAATGTGGTCCGGCATTTGGAAGTCCGTCACCTTAAAATGCATCGGACCCTCCCCAACCACTTCCACATCCTTTTCACTCTCCGGACCTAACCCTCGCAAATAAGCTTGCTGCAGGGTAAATACCTGCTCTCGTTTAAGTCCAATCAAACTTGAAGCAATCATATCCAGTTCAAAAGGATTGGCGGATGCCAACACTGCACCGATCTTACGGGGTGTTCCGCCGGTGGGTCCGTTGCCTTCCATGGCCATGATGCCATCCATAAAACACAGTACCGGACTGGCCGCCAGGCAGATATCAATCAGCGCATCGGCAAAATCCTCGGTCTTGGGCATGCGGAAGTGATATTCTGCCTTTTTGGTGCCCGGCACCGTACCGAACTGATTCTTCACCGCACCGGTAAATACCATCATACCGTGGGTTTTCAGCTTAGATACGGATATCACTTTGTCCACATCCTGCAGCATGGCCGTCTGGGTTAGCTGTTTCAAGAGCTTTCCCTGGGGGTTCTTGACCTCTATAGCATCGGTATTCCAATTGAGGGCCGCTCCCGATGCTTCTGCGGCCTCCTGCATTCCTGTCCCCTTATAGAGACGGCGTAAAATCTCTTCATTAAATAGTCCGCCGGGACTGTCCCCAATCATCACCTGCGCGCCATATTCCTGGAGCAGTTCGCACAGAGCCTGTACAAACAACGGATGGGTGGTGGCTGCAATATCCGGCTCCTTGTTGCTGACCAGGTTTACCTTTAACAACACGCGCTCACCCTTGGCGATATAGGGTTCCCAACCGCCCAGGTTATCCACGCTTTCCCCAAGCTTTTCCTTTAACAGGCTGATCTCGTAACGATCACACGCAAGTAAACTGACTTTAGACATTATTCACCTTCATAAATACTGCGGACCGGCTCGGTATACGTACCGTCCTCGTTATAAATAATTAATGGCGGCTGCACACGCAGCTCGGAACCTCCGTCCCGTACCCCTTCAATCAGAACCATATTCGGCTCCCGATCTATCTTGGGATACACCAGCTGCATCCGTTTTGGCTCCAGCTTATAATAATGCATCCGTTCCAAAATCTCCACCAGACGCAGCGGCCGATGAACCATGTAAAATCGACCTTTGCTCTTCAGCAATTTGGATGCCGTATGGATCACATCATCCAGGGTACACTCCACTTCGTGGCGGGCAATGCTCAACCGCTGGTTATCATTGTGCCGACCACTGGGAGCCTTCATGTAAGGAGGATTGACTGTCACCGCATCCCATCGGCCCACGGGCAGTGTCTGCGTACAATTCCGCAGATCCCCCTGCAAAATGGTAATGGCCTCTTCCCGGCCATTGCAGCACACACTGCGCATGGCCATATCCGCCGACGCCTCCTGGATCTCCAGCCCGGTATAATGGGCGCCCGGATACCGACTTTCCATCAGAATGGGCACAATACCCGTTCCCGTGCACAAATCAAGCACCCGTTCCCCAGGCCCAGCCTTGGCAAAGGCTGCCAAAAGCACTGCATCCATCCCGAAGCAAAATACCCCGGGATGCTGGATGATCCTGCGGCCATTGCGCTGCAGCTCATCCAGGCGTTCACCTTCTTTTAGAAGATTACTTTCCATTTTCTCTTTCCAGCTCCCGCAGCTGCTTCTTTTCTTCAGAATCCATGGGCTGCTCGGTGCGGCTTCTCCGCTTATGACGCAGAATCTGAACATCATCCAGAGCATACTCCGCGATGGCTACATCATCCTTTTCGCTCTGACGCACGCCCACCTTCAACAGCTGGCGCAATACATTTACATGCAGAACTTCACCCGTACCATCCGGTGTCTGAACCAAATCTCCCTCTGCGGGCAGACGCTTGGTCAGTTCTTCGTAAGTAGACTCTTCGTACTTCAGACAGCACATCAAGCGGCCGCATGTACCGGAAATCTTCGTGGGATTCAAAGACAGGTTCTGATCCTTGGCCATCTTAATGGAAACCGGGATAAAATCAGGCAAAAAGCTCTGACAGCAGAAAGGCCGTCCGCAAATACCAATGCCGGGGCAGGCTCTGGCCTCGTCCCGCACACCAATCTGACGCAGCTCGATGCGAGTCTTAAATACCGCCGCCAAATCCTTTACCAGCTCACGGAAATCCACACGACCCTCAGCAGTAAAATAGAACAGAATTTTATTACCGTCAAAGGTATATTCCGCCTCCACCAGCTTCATTTCCAGGCCATGCTTTTCAATCTTCTCACGGCAGATCTCCATGGCTTCCTTTTCTGCCGCAATATTATTTTTATTAATTTCTTCGTCCTTTTCTGTAGCCTTACGCAGCACAGTACGAACGGGAGCCACCACGTCTTCTTCTGATGCCAATCTCGGTCCGTGAACTACAACACCGTACTCCACACCCCGAGAGGTCTCAACAATTACATGATCATTCTGCTCAATTACGTTCACGCCGGGCTGAAAATAATAAATCTTGCCCCCATGGCGAAAACGCACACCAATAATCGTAATCAACGATTCATCCTCCTCTATCTTATCGCTGGGTGGAATGTTTGGACAGCTGAATCAGCAGCCAATCGCACCACAACGCATAGTTCACATTATGTGATAACTTTCTCTGCGCATCATTTAATACATCAATCTTACGATATACCTCAGCAATATCATACATCCGCACAGAATTACTCAGTGCCTCGGCCATATCCTGACAAATACACTGTCCGGTACTACCGGTCTCCATGACCAACAGCAGATCCCGAAACCAGATCATCATCATACGCAGCACTTCCTGAATATGGGCCTTGTCCTCTTCCAGAGCCATGCTCCATCCAAGCATTCCCACCATGTCTTCTCTGACCATTCCCGCAAAACGCTGCATCCAGCGCCCCCGCAGCTGAACAAATTCTTCAGACTGGGCCATTTTCAACGCCTGCCCCACGGAGCCTCCGCAAAAAGCGCTGCAGGAAGCTGCGATTTCAGGCGCCACCTGATACTGCGATACAAGAGTCTGCGCCACCAATCGTTCCGACAATGGCAGCAGCCGCAGCAAAACACATCGTGACCGCACCGTGGGTAAAAAGTTCTGCACACTCTCTGCCAAGAGAAGCACCACACCGTAAGCCGGCGGTTCCTCAATGGTCTTGAGCAGCACGTTTTGTGCCTGTTCCTTCATCATGTGCGCATTTTCAACAATATATACCTTGCGGCCTTCATAATAAGGTAAAACTTCGATATCCTGCACCAATTCATCACGGATCATCTGTACCGGCAGCGTACCCTTTTCCCCGGGACGAATATAATGCATGTCCGGATGATTCCCGGACAGAAAAACGCGGCAGGAATCACATCTGCCGCAGGGTTCTCCGTCTTGCGGAGTTTTGCACAACAGCGTCATTGCAAATCTGTTTGCCAGAGTCTTCTTACCAGAACCTTCCGCTCCCTCAATCAGATAAGCGTGCGAAACCCGGCCGGCTGACACAGCCGACCGGATATGTTTCAAAACGCCATCGTGACCGACCAGTCCATTTATGTTGTTCATCAGAACTTGTGGAACTGTTCAACGTCGATGACAAATACTGTAGCACCGCCTGCAGTTACCTCGATGGGATACGGAATGTATCCTTCCGGTGTAGATGTGTAGGGCTGATTTGCAATTGTCATCTGCTTCTTAGTCTTGCAGCGATCATGAATGATCTTCAGAGCATCTTCCAGACGATCTTCTTCCACACCGATCAGCATGGTGGTGTTACCTACGCGCAGAAAACCACCGGTACTGGCCAGCTTTGTTACCTGAAAACCGTCCTTGTTCAGAGCTGTTGTCAGTCTCCCTGAATCCTCATCATGAATAATGGCTAATATAAGCTTCATACCGTCCTACCCCTTTCAATGGATTTTTATTATTGAGGCAAAACCCTATCCAACCAGGGTTTCAGCACTTCCATAATCATTGTATGCACCTCTTCCGGTGCTTTGCTGCCATCCACCATACGCACACGCTCCGGATCCCACTCCACAATCTGTGAAAAACCGTCATGTACCAGCTGGTGAAAGGAACCCGCCTGCTGCTCCATTCGGTCCAACTGACCCGAATACTGCACATTTTTGCGGCGCAGTCCTTCTGCGTAATCAATCTGGAGTACAATTGTTACATCCGGCTGCAGCCCACCGGTGGCAAAATGATTGATCTCACCAATGGTGCTAACTCCCAATCCACGGCCGATGCCCTGATATACCAAACTGGAATCCACAAAGCGGTCACACAAAACCACCTTGCCCTCAGCCATTGCCGGCTTGATCACCTGGGACACATGCTGTGCCCGAGCTGCCGCATACAACAGCGCCTCCGTCTCAGGGGACATCTCCTTACAAGCAGGATCCAGCAGCAATGCACGAATCCTCTCGCTAATCGCCGGACCACCCGGCTCACGGGTTCTTAATACCGGATACCCAGCCTCTATCAGAGCCTTTTGCAGCATATCCATCTGCAGTGTCTTACCAGATCCATCCGGACCCTCCATCGAAATAAACAGGCCCATGGGCTATACCTCCTCCAGAATACTACGCATCCATTATATCACACAAAATTGATTTTTTCAATTTTTTCTTGCAATTGTGCAAAGTTTTCATAGAATCTTTACACAGTTCATGTTCTGTTAAGAAAACAGCGCCTTCCAGGTCATCTGACCCACCATGCCATCCACGCTCAAGCCCCGATCCTTCTGGAATTTTCGCACTGCATTGTTGGTATTATTACCAAAAATACCATCGGCGTAACCACAGTTGTAACCCAGCTCGTTCAGACGGTTCTGCAGCTTTCTGACATATTCTCCGCTGTCCCAGATCTCAATCAGAGGATATCCGGATACATCCACACTGGGAGTCTCGGGCTCCGGCGTAGGTGTGGGCTCCGGTTCAGGTTCCGGATCCGGTGTGGGAGTAGGTTCCGGCTCAGGTGTGCTGACACCTGCCATCTCTGCCGCCAACGCCTTCCAGGACATGGGACCCACAATACCATCAGCGGAAAGGCCCTGATCCCGCTGGAATTTAAGGACTGCATTATATGTGTTGCCGCCAAAAATACCATCGGCATAACCGCAGTTATAGCCCAGTTCATTCAGCCAATTCTGCAGTGTGGTTACATAACTGCCGCTGGAGCCGTATCGTACCATAGGATATCCGGACACATCCACCGGTTCGGGAGCAGGTTCAGGTTCGGGTTCCGGCTCGGGTTCCTGTTCAGGCTGAGATTCTTCAGGCTGGGATTCCTCAGGTTGGGATTCCTCAGGCTGGGACTCCTCAGGCTGGGACTCCTCAGGCTGGGATTCCTCAGGCTGAGATTCTTCAGGCTGGGACTCCTCAGGCTGGGACTCCTCAGGCTCGGATTCCTCAGGCTGAGATTCTTCAGGCTGGGACTCCTCAGGCTGGGATTCCTCAGGCTGGGATTCCTCAGGCTGGGATTCTTCAGGTTCCGGCTCGGGAAGAGACTCCTCCGGACTCACAGGATTTCCGGGATTTTCTGATACATGGCGTACCAGATCATACAGCTCACTCCAGGTCATCTGCCCCACAATACCATCCACACTCAGCCAATGGTCCTTCTGGAACCAGGTTACTGCATTATATGTGTTACCACCAAATATGCCATCGGCATAGCCACAATTATAACCCACATAATTCAGCCACTGCTGCAGAATTGTCACATATTCGCCGCTATCGCCCCGTCTAACCGTCGGATAATTTAACATCTCCATCTCGGGCCGTGATGTAGCATTACCATCCACCACTTCTCCCGGCAGAGGCTCCAGAGAGCCTCTTGTGGCCAAATCCTGATAACGTCCGGCATAATCCACCGTCGCCACATTTTTGTCCACATTTCCGGAAATACCGCTGATGCCCTCTGTCGCAGAATACTGCCATACGGTAAAATCGCCGCCGTAAGTATTGGGATATGCATGATAATCCGCATACCAAATATCAATATTATTGGGTGCCATCTCTTCATCATATATTCTATGCTCCAAAATGGAATAGTAGGAATATACCATGGCATCATACCCCGCCTGCTGAATTCTGTCGCAGAACGCCAGTACAATGTCCGTATACTGACGCTGTGTCAGATTCGCTTTTGTCACACGACCGGACACAGCCGTATCCTCAATATCAATGGCAATAGGGAACTCCACCGCAGGATATTTGCTCAACGTCTGCAGTACATACTCCGCCTCCGCTACCGCTTCCTCCGGAGTAATGGCCTGACTGTAAAAATAAATACCTACCGGAATGCCCACAGCTTGAGCACTGCGAATATATGCATCAAAACATTCATCTTCATACATGTATCCTGATGCACCGTAGGAACGGAAGCCCAATCGCAAAATGGCAAACTGGCAGCCCGCATTTTTCACCTTGTTCCAGTCAATAGTTCCCTGAAACTCCGACACATCGATACCCCAAATACTGGCCAATGCACCATTTTCATTAAAATAATAGGGAATACCATCCACACGATACCAGCCGTATACTCTGCGGCCTTCTTCATCCAGGTAATAAGTACAGCCATCCCGTTCAACCCAACCGGTTCCTTCTGCCTTCACCTGCTGTGCCGGCATGTATGCTGCCATTATCACCAATACCAACAACCATGCACTTGCCTTTTTCATCCACCTTCTCATACTTCCGCCACCTTTCTTTTGAAAATAAACAAACAGCTGCCGTAGTAATACACCTTCGGCAGCTGTCTTTTCCTTATTTATACAATGCACTCCAGGTCATCTGGCCCACAATACCATCGGCAGACAAACCCTTGGCCCGCTGGAACTTCGCTACTGCGCTGGTGGTCATACTTCCAAAAATACCATCGGCTGTTCCACAATTATAACCTAATTCATTCAAACGATTCTGCAGCTTTCTTACATACTCACCGCTGTCTCCCTGATCCAACATGGGGTAGGCAGACACATCCACCACCGGAGTGCTGGGAGTTGCAGGCTCCTGAGGTGTCTCCGGCTCCTGGGGCGTTTCCGGAGTCTGGGTTGTGCCGGATACTGCACTGGCCAGTGCCTTCCAAGTCATCTGACCCACAATTCCATCGGCGGAAAGGCCCTTGGCCTGCTGGAACTTCACCACTGCAGAATTCGTACCACTTCCAAAAATACCATCGGCATAGCCGCAGTTATAGCCCAACTTATTTAGCCACTCCTGCAGCTGAGTTACATAGCTGCCGCTGCTGCCCTGGCGTACCAGAGGATAACCGCTCACATCCACCGCAGGGGTACTGGGCGTGCTGGGGGGCTCAGGGGTGCCGGGCGTTTCCGGCTCCTGGGGTTTCTCAACCACACCACCAGCGGCCTGTACCAAAGCCTTCCAGGTCATCTGACCTACAATACCATCCGCATCCAGACTCTTGGCTCGCTGGAATTTCACCACTGCAGTATATGTACCATTACCGAAAATACCATCTGCGGTGCCGCAGTTATAGCCGGCCTTATTCAGCCAGTTTTGCAGCGTTTTTACATAATCACCGGTACTGCCCAGACGAATCATGGGGTAACCGCTCACATCCACATATTCAGGCTTGGACTCCTCGGGCTGAGACTCCTCAGGTTTAGATTCTTCAGGCTGAGACTCCTCGGGCTTGGATTCCTCGGGCTGAGACTCCTCGGGTTTAGACTCTTCAGGCTGAGACTCGTCGGGCTGAGACTCCTCCGGCTTGGACTCTTCAGGCTTGGACTCCTCAGGTTTAGACTCCTCGGGCTGAGACTCCTCTTCCAACGCACTAATGGCCGCCGCCAGCGCCTTCCAGGTCATCTGCCCCACAATACCATCCGCATCCAGGCCTTCTGCCTTCTGGAATAGAACGACTGCTGTATTGGTTGCAGAACCAAAGATACCGTCTGCAGTGCCGCAATTATAACCCAATTCATTTAACCAGGTCTGCAAAGTCTTTACATATGTACTGCTGCTGCCCTGACGGACAATGGGGTAGCTGCTCACATCCACCTTGGACGTCGGCGCCTTCCCTTCCAACTCGCCGGTCAACAAGTCCTTGGAACCAATGCTGGCCAGGTCCTTTTGTCCGGTATAATCCACGATACTCATATTCAGGTCGATCTCCCGAGGAGTACCGTCCACAGAACCGGAACCACTGTACTGCCAAATACCAAACTCGCCATAATTGTAACCATAGGGATCGCCGCTATAGCTGGCCATCCAGATATCATAGCCGGCAGCCTCGATCTGATCGGCGTACAGCATATAATTAAACAAGCTCTCGTATGAGTATACTCCGGCAGTATAACCGGCAGCCTCAATCGTCTTGCAGAATGCCAGCGCAATGTCTGTATACTGCTGGGCTGTCAAACCTGCATCGCCCACACGAGTGCCGCTGATCCATGCATCTTCCACATCAATATAAATAGGATATTCCGGCTTCTGATGATCCTTCATCAGCTCAATGACCAGTTCTGCCTCCTCAATAGCTTCCGCCTCATTAATGGCACTGCTGTAAAAATAAACACCCACCGCAATGCCTGCTGCTCGGGCAGAGAGCATATTTGTATCGAAGAAAGAATCCTCATACAAACCGCCCAGGGAATTACCCCGGTTACCCGCACGGATAATCGCAAATTCCACACCATCCGCCTTGGCTGCTGCCCAATCAATTGCATCGTTGTACTCGGAAACATCCACACCCAAAATGCTAGCCAATGCACCATTTTCATTAAAATAATAAGGGGTGCCGTCAATGGTCTGCCAACCATATACCCGGTAACCATCCTGCAGATAATACTTGCAGCCGTCACGCTCCACCCATCCTGTGGTGGCCGCCATAACGGGGGTAGTGGGTATATATAAAGCCATCAGCATAAATGCCATTAACCAGGCTCCAATTCGTTTCATCATAACTATACTCCTTTGTAATTTTCGATATGTATTTACAATAACATAAAAACGATCACCTGTCAAGGTTTTGCAATTCTGGGGCAATAATTTTAAAATTTTATTACATAATTATTCCAATTTTGTATAAAAGGAGGGCTGAACTGACAAACAGTTTCTGCGATTTTCTGGATTTCGAGAATACGCCTGCCTGGCATACGAGATCTCGAGAATACATCTGCCTGGCATACGAGATCTCAAGAATACATCTGCCTGGCAT
>JAFUJY010000294.1 GCA_017467985.1 Bacillota bacterium | reverse complement strand
TCGTAGCGTAGGGTACAAAATAAGCCCGGTCCGGCTCCGTATTCAGCCGGAATATGGAAGGATCTTCAAAATAATTCTTAACAATCATTTTGGTTACCTCAAAATTTCGTTTTATTTCTTCAGCATCAGCGGAATATAACCGGTGATCTCCGGAAGCTCAATCACTGTCCGGCCATTCTCTGCCCAGCTGTTGACGGGTGTCTCACAGGGAAGCACCGCAACAGAGCTATATTCGCCCTTAACGCTGACAGGTCTACCGGCAGGAAGTACGGTATGCTCATTGATGACACCACGGTTTGCCCAGTGCTCAGGAACAGAAACCTTGATCTGCAGGACATCAAAATCATCGCTGCAGCGCAGTGTGACACGGCTGCTGGAGGGCAGATCTGCAGATTCTACCAGACGGTTGGGCATAAACTCGTTGATCAAGGTCTCCACCAGTTCTCTATGGAACTGGGCGCCGAACTCCATGTAAGCCGTGAACAGGCGGAAGCAGATATGTGCGCGGTTACCCTTCTTGGCTACAGCACTGAAACCCTTTGTCGCCTTGGGGGGTACATAGAAATAACCATGGAAGCCATCCCAATGCTGATTAAAATAGGGCTCAATGTAATCGCTGACGGAGTAATCGCTCTTCATCTTGACACCCACATACTTCTGTCCGTAAGTCTCTTCTCCCCAGTTGTAGAAGCCATGGGTATTGGTATCGGGTGCTACATCTGTGATATAATCCCAAACACTGCCATCAGCGATGCTCTTTCCGGTAGAAATAATAGCTCCATCAAAGGCTTCCAGCTTGACCTTCAGCTTCTCGGTGATGCGGATATCATCAGGAAGCAGCAACAGACGGTAGCCATCGAAGTTCATGTCCTCGTCTACCACATCGTAATTGATCCGCATTTCGCAGAACATACGGGCTGCGCCCTTGTCACCTGCAGTCACAGGGTTCAAAACATTCTCGCTGGTGACCTTATTACGCAAAATGGCGGCTTCTGCCACGGCCTTTGTCTTGCCAAACCAAGGCTCCAGCGACTCTACATATCGGTACATCTTGCCAACCTGCTTATACAGCCGGCGGTTGATGCCATCCCGGGGGTGCATCAGATCGCCGATGGAGGGACCATAGCCGTACATCATGGCATCGTAAACATCGCATTCCAGTGCGGCATCGGGCTTATAGCCGCTGAAATCACCCCAGCCGGTGACCATGCAGCCGGTCATGTACACCAGTTCCTTGCCGGGAGCCAGATTACGATAATAAGGAGCTTGTGCCGGGAAGAAATCATAGCCCCAGGAATAAGTAGGCAGGCATTCCAGTTCGATATGGCTCTCATACTCGGAGAACCAGTCGTTGGACTTACTGTTGATATACAGACGCATCTCCGGGGTTACCAGTGCGTGGATCTGTCCGAAGACCTCGTAGAGAGTATCCACCTGGAACTTGAAAGCAGCCGCTTCGTCATTGGCGTCGATACCAAGCTCTGCCATCTTCTTCAGACAGTCGGGGCAATAGCAGGGCTTAGGGATCATGCAGTCCACAAAGATGCCATCAGGCTTCTTGTCCATAACCTCCCGGATCTCTGCCAACAGATAATCCCGGTAACCGGTATTGAAGCAGCCCATGCGGAAATAGTGGTTGGAGGACTTGTCCACATCATCATAGAAGCGGCCATCCTTGCTAATCTTGACAAATTCACGGTGCTTCAGCATCAGGTGATGGTTAATGCCACCGTTAACATAGGCAGTAACACCAATATTACGTTTATGTAGCTCTTCGATTGCCTCGCCCAGCAGGTCACGATCCAGACCTGGGTAAACAGTACCCAGCTTGGTGGGATAGTAAGAGAATCCAATATTGCAACGGGCAAAGATATTGACATAGTCCACATGGGCATCCGACAGGGCTTCGGCCAGATCCTTGGGGCCAAAGGTACCGGTCATATCGTCAATGCCCGGCATGGTGTGGAAATCAAAATGTACTGCACGCTTCATAGTCGTTTTCATTGCAAAATCTCCTTTCAAGACTTCCGCTCCGTTTGTAATGATCCATATACCAAAACAGCCATGGTGTAGTTATCCACCATATAGCCATATTTTGATTAATACCATTATATCGCAACCGTATTTTTTGTATTTGAATAATGTTCAAGTTTTTTTATACTATCGTAAATAAGATTAACTTTTGCTAAAGAATCTCTTCCTTTTTTTGTGAATATGTGATATATTATCTTTAAAAAACGGGGGGATGGATATGAAATTTAAACTACAGACGTTCTCTACCCCTTTGCGGGTCAGCCGAATCGCAAACATACATTATTTCGAATTCACCCGACAATATCACACAGAGTCCGACTCTCATAATTTTTACGAGCTGCTTCATGTAGACAAAGGATCGCTGTGCGTTTCCTCTGAGAACTTCAGCGGAATACTGACGGACAATCAGCTGATCATTCACAGGCCCAATGAGCGTCACTATCTGGAATGTAACGAAAGTGGCAGCCCCAACGTGGTGATCATCGGATTTGAATGCGATGCGCCTGAGCTTACCCATTTTTCAGAAACGCCCATTACCCTTCAGCCCCATCACAGAAGTATGCTCTCCCGGATCTTGACGGAGGGTATGGCGGTATACGAGCCCCCCTATGACATTCCCACCACGGAAATGAAAAAGCGGGAGAACTATCCTTTCGGCGCAGATCAGCTGATCCAGATCT
>JAFUJY010000293.1 GCA_017467985.1 Bacillota bacterium | reverse complement strand
TGTAGACTGTCCCATCCGGGAAAAATCCGCCCTCGTTCCATCAAAGGCCTGTTCCATGCCCATGTCTGCCAGAATTTCATTCATTTCCACACTGAATCCGGTCTCAAACTTTGGAATGGCAGTGTATACCCGTACCTCCGTGGGATTTGCCAGCATTTCCTGCAGATGTTCGCCGGTCAAGCTGGCAACATAATCGGTTACACTCACATCTTCGTTGGGCAGCAGCGCCACAAAGGCATAGGCCTTGTCGTCATAATATTTTATGACGCCTGTCGCCTGCTCATCTTCCAGGTACAAACCTTCGGTGGATAGCAGCATGTCCGTCACGATACTGTCGTCATCCCCCATGTTAAAGCGCATGGGACGGACCTGATCACTTTCATAATCGTCCTCCCACTCCGCTTCAAAGACCAAAGCATTCACCAGACACATAATGGCATCCCTGGGCAATGTATCCAAAACCTTAGGAATCATGCCCTCCGTTTTGTCGCCAACCCAGCCGTTAATTGCTCGTACCGCTTCCTCATCCAGGGGCAGCTGGTACATATCCGCACCATAATAGTCCGCATTGGTCTGCAGAAAATCCTGATTTACAGTAAAACGCCCATCATCCGTAAACCAAATGGAATTGGCCAGACTCAGCCGATAGGTTTTCTCCGATGGCAACTGGGACATATATGAATGAATGTAGGTGTTCAGGTCTGTCACCGGCATCCCTAAAACGTTCTCCATCTGAGCCAAAGTTTCCCCATCTGCTCCATTGGCAGTCATGGCCAAAGCACACAACACCGAAAGCGGTGAAATCAGCGTATTCTTCTCCGCATCCAGGCTCTGCTGGAACAATCTTACACCGAAGTCCGTCACTGCAGGTGCGTCCCCTGTCAGGTCTGTCACCTTTTCCACATCCTTAGCCTGCACTGTCGCCATGAGGTCTGTCCCGTAATTCACCGCCGGACAGCTGATATACTCGCTGCATCCTGCCAGCAGCAGCAGACTTAATAATACACAATATATTCTCTTCATTTTTATCCCTCCAAAAACTGCAGCAGTTCATCCATGTCCACCTGTACACAGATCGACCGCATGCCCACAAATTCCACATAACCGCCTTCGTACAGCCGCAGCCGTACCTGTACGCCATTGTCCATCTGAAAATCAACCAAATACAGCATCTCATCCAGCATGCCTTGCTCAGTATAGATAAACTCTGCATCCATCAATGCCGCAACAAAACGGTCCGTCACCAAACGGTCGTCTTCGGTCAAGTTTTTCACCTGACCCGTGCCATTGTTCCACTGGGCCTTGGTATAGTACTCCAGCGTACTGTAATTTCCACCCAGATGCAGCCGTTCTTCATACAACTCCATCCCTTTGACCATGGCGATACCATTGTTATTAATAAATAGGTGGGTTTCTCCCTCCCGCTTCATGCACAGCATAAAGGATGGATCATACCCTTTCACCTGATAAAAATCCCCAGCGACCGTCCCTGCCTGTTCCACATATCCCTCTTCACGTGTCCAGCAGTCAATGGTACCGTTGGCAGTTCCCAAACGTTTACCCACCAGCTCCGTCCCTTCGATCCACACATATTCCACATAGATCCGTCCCTGATAGATAAATAGCGCCATCATATCACTCATTTCCCCATTTTTTGTGGATAAGTCCAACATAGGGATGGTTACACCTTCTTTTAGCTGTCCTGCGCCATCCACCAGAGCATCCGATCCGCCGCTAGTCACATTTTCGCCGGCAGCCCCATCAAAACCGCTGCCGCCCGCACCAAAGGACACTGCCCGCAGAGCACTCACTACAATAATACAAAAGCACGCCGCCACAGCCGCCCAGCTATACCAGCGCTGTCGCTTTTTACTTCGCACACGCCCCACCTGCTGCACAATGGAGTCGTCCAGCAAGTTCAGCGCATCATGAATCTGTTCTACTTTCATATGTCATACCCCTCCTCTCGCAAATAGGCCTTCAGTCCACATCGTGTCCGATACAGCAGACTTTTGGCTTTTGCTTCGCTCATGCCACAATATCTGGCAACCTCCCGCAGGGGATCCAAAAAATAATATCTTCCCACAAAGGCATTTCGCGCCGCCTCCGGAAGCTGGCGCAAATAGTCGCCGATGGCATCTGCCAGCTGCTGGGCATCCAGTGCCTCCTCAGGGGACGGACCTCCGCCAACGCAGTCCTCCAGCTCCGACAAAGAAATAGCATATTCCGATGCCTGCCGCTTTTCCCGATGTCGTCTGCGAAAAATATCAATCGAGATCCGCCGAGTGATTTTTCCCAGATATGTAGCCAACACACTTGGTTTTTGGGGAGGCATTGAATTCCACGCCGCCAAATATGTGTCGTTCACACTTTCCTGACTATCCTCCAAATCCGCCAAAATATTATACGCAATCTTCCCCAGATAACGGCCGTATTTTCCCTGGGTCTCTTCGATGGCCGACTCGTCCCTCTGCCAGTACAACTCCACAATCTTCTCATCCTGCATGGTAATACCTCCTTTCACAAAACGCAGAGTGAAAGTTTATCTTTCACTCTATATCTCGTCAAAAAATTCTTTTGGTTTCATGGTTTGTAAAATTTACAATTTGGACATACTATCTTCACAACTCTACGACACCTTTATTATATACTAAATCAGATCTGCATTTCAATATCAATTATTGTTGAGGTATGACTATGAGTAAATTTATTTTATTGGCCGAGACCGGCTCCGACATTCCTGCCAATCTGGCTGCCCAATACAATGTGTATACCGCTCCCATGCATGTGGCCTTTGGCGATGAGACCCGGGATGACGGCACCTTTCCCATCGAAGATGTTTACCATTATTTTGAAAGTACCGGAAACCTGACCAAGACCAGCGGCTGCACCCCCGGCGATTTTATTCAGGTCTATGACGAAATCCGTTCCAAATTCCCCACCCAGCATATTTTGCATCTGGCCTACTCTGCGGTGACCACCTGCTCCTACCAGAGTGCCATTATCGCTGCTGAGGACTACGAAAATATTACCAGCATTGATACCAAACATGTTTCAGCGGGACAAACTCTGGTGATTTTGTTATTTGCCCGTTACCTGGAGGCACATCCCGATTGTTCTTTGGAAGAGGCCATCGCTAAGATTGAAGAGATCAGCCGCAAGTGCCACATGGGATTTTTCCCCGGCGATCTGGCCTATCTGAAGGCCGGCGGCCGTGTCAGCAACGCCGCCTATCTTGGCGCCAAGATCCTATCGCTGAATCCCCTCATTGAGCTGCAGGATGGGCACTTGAAAGCCACCAAGAAGTATCGCGGCAAAATGGACAAGGTTGCCCTCAAGCTGTTGGACGAATTCTCTGAACAGTATAAGCTGAGCCGCGACATTCTAATCTTCGTTTATTCCGCCGGTTTGAGCGATTCCATCCACGAAAACGTGGAAACTCGTGCCAAGGAACTGGGCTTTAAGGAAATTTTGTGGGTACAGACCGGTGGTGTAGTAACCACCCATTGCGGCCCCGGCGGTTTCGGTGTCTGCGGTATTTCTGAAGAATAAAATCTGCACAACCCCACTTTCTCTAAAAAAACAAAGAGCTATGAAAAATGAAACCACATTCTTCATAGCTCTATTTTTTAGATATTTTGATCAATGACTTCCTGAATACGGCTCTTTACCAGCTCAGCCAGCTCCACCGTCTTCATGCCTTCGTACTCTTCAGGCATGATGGGCTGCAAATAATGCAGCTGCACAGTTACAGGCTTGCAGCCCTTTTCATCCAGCACTCTGAAACTGTCGATCAGCGCCACCGGCACAATGGGGCACTTAACCCTCAGCGCACACTTAAAACTGCCATGATGGAACTCGCCCATTACGTTGCCGTTGCGGCTGCGGGTCCCCTCCGGGAAAATCAGATAATTACGGCCTTTTTTAACCTCGTTAATCACAGACGCAAACACGCCCACAGCCTGGCGGGCATTTTCCCGATCCAGGGCAAAGGACTTGGTACAGGCAATAATCTGCTTCAGGAAAGGAATATTGCTCAGTTCCTGCTTAAAGACTGCGCCCAGGGTGCGGTCGCAAGTGGCCACGATGGCCAGCACATCAAACATGCCCTGATGGTTGCCGTACATCAAAAAGCCGCCATCCGCCGGAATGTTTTCCTGACCGGTCACCTGCAGATTGATGTTGCCGGATGTTACAG
>JAFUJY010000292.1 GCA_017467985.1 Bacillota bacterium | reverse complement strand
GGGGTACCCGCAGCGTCACGCCCATGGCCGCCTGCCAATCACCCTGCAGCTTATATCCGCGGAAGTCAAAGTCCCAACCGGATACACCGTACAATTCACTCATCATACCGGCAGATCCCTGCTGGCGCACGGCGGACTGGCACTGCTTGGCGGTGGTGTATTCCAGCTTGTGGGTTCCCAGCACGTCGATGCCGGGTAACTGGAATGCCCGATAGTTACGCATCATTTCACCGGCGATAATGGCCTGCCCCTTCAGCGTGCCTTCACTCATCAAGTGTCCGGTAAACATAATGCCATTTTCTTCGCACCACTGGCCCAGCGTGTCGCAAAAGGCGGATGCAAATCGCTCTGCCAGAAAATCATGATACTGGTAACGAACCAGGGACACTTCTCCATCCGCCTTGTTCCAGATCAGCTCCGGCAAGTGGTCCAGCAGGTCCGTCCCATAGGCTGCGGTAAATGCCTCGCAAAAGCCATTGGTCCAGGGCACAATCACATCGCCCTTTTCACGGGCGTATGCCAGCTCGCTCTTGGAAGCATACTGGGGCTCATCGGTGAACATAGCAGGGGACACATTTCCAAAATACTCCCCAACCACCTCTTTGTAGCGGTCATAGGTCACCCGGGCAAACTCGGCGATGGCCTCCGGACTCAAAGTATCCACATAAGTCTGAGACTCCACCGTGGTCGCCGGCTGCTTTTCAAAATAAGCGTACCAGACATAATTGCCGGTCTCGCCCTCATTCAAGCGACGATAACTAACCAGATCTCCGTCCCCATTCAGCTGCACATCATAGCGGGCCAGCAGCTGGCCATTGGGGTTGCGGGCAAATCCCCGCTGGGGTACCGTGTAATTCAGCGGTTCATCATAGGAAAAAGCGGTGAATCGCAGATAGCGGCGGGTATATTCCGGGTTGCGGGTTACAATACCGCCCGCCGGGCCGGAGGGGTAACGGTCCTCATCGTATAACCAGGCATACATCCCCTCCGCCTTGGCCTTTTCGCAGCAGTCCTTTACCCGCTCCATAAATTCATCCGTCAGGTACGGTGTGATCAGACCGGCACGGGCATGCATATGAAAGCCGCCATAGCCCATCTTCTTAAATTCATCGATCTGCTGGCACAGCTCGTCCTTCTGCAGATCTCCGTCCCAGCCCCAGAACGGGGCACTTCTGAACTCCGTCCCCGGGTTCGCAAAAATTTTCTTGTCCATTAATGTGACCTCCTATGTTTTATTATAAAATCGTCAATCCACAGTTCTTCTAAGAACTCTTGGATATAATACATGATCCAATCGAATGGCTTCACCATAATGTAAAACCATCTTCCCGCTACACGCAGCACAATGCACACGCACCAAATTATCAAATGTATGATCATCGCAGCCGTATACACCACTGCAAGTGGTATGGCCAGTACGCCTTTGATCAGCAGCTGTATTATCGCAGAAACCTTGCTTCGTTTTTCTCGCCATGTTTTTTCAAAAATGATTATAAACGGACCGATCAGCAACAGCAGTATATGGACCCCTGTCAGCCTGAACACTTCGCCCCACATAGACCAAATGCTATCTTCATTCGGCTCTTTGCGTTTCTCAGAGCGGCCTCGCCAGTCCACATCTCTGGGCACTTTTATTTTACACTGCACATCTTCACCAAAGGCCTCGTAGACATCTGTGTGATTTCCTTTTATGACGACAGTCTGCCAGCTTTTCCAGCCGGCAAAGGCATTTTTACGGACCTTATACACAGATTCCGGCACGACCAGCTTTTTGATCTTCTGTTGATCACGAAAGGCGCCTTCACCAATCGTACTCACCATATGGGGGATCTCTACTTCCTCGGCCTCTCCTTCATACCTCAGCAGACATCCACTTTCTATGATAAATGCAGGGTCCACTTTTTTCCCTTGCCACAAGATGTCCACACTGGGTCGCAGCCCTTCCCAGAAAGAACTGCTATAAGAGACGCTCTGGCACAACACTGTCACCCGCTGCATACTGCGGCACTCTTCGAACATCCTCGGCCCAAGCGCTGTCACACTCTCAGGAATGGTTATCTCCCGCAGCAGATCACACTTGGCAAAAGCTCTGGCACCGATACTTTTTAACCTTGCGGGCAGATGGACTTCTTTTAACTGTTCGCACTCGAAAAAAACTGCTGCATCGATGGTCTCCACACTGTCCGGGATCACGATTTTCTCCAAGCTGCTACATCCGCCAAATGTCTGTCTGCCGATGGATTTGACATCATCTGGGATGATCACGCTTTTCAATGTCCGACATTTCCAAAATGCTTTCTCCCCAATGGCTGTCACACTGTCGGGGAGTTGTATCTCTCTCAGCACCACACAATAAGAAAAAGCATCTTCCTCAATCTGCTCCGGCTGTGCCGGCAGTTCGATCTGTTCCAGCCGAATACAATAACGAAACATCTCTTGGGGTATACTTTTTAACCCTGCGGGCAGACGGACCTCTTTCAGATATTCACATCCGGAAAAAACTGCTGCACCCAGGGTCTCCACACTGTCCGGAATCATGATTTTCTCCAGGCTGGTACATCCGCTAAATGCCCGCTCACCAATGGATTTTACACTGTCCGGAATGATCACGCTTTTTATCGTCCGACACTTTCGAAAAGCCATCTCCCCGATGGCTGTGACACCTTCCGGGATAGTCACGACTTCCTCCGCCCCCGTATATCTCTCCAAAACTGATCCATTTATCACAAAATCCATCGTCACAGCCTCCTCATCTTCTCTACCAATACTATACATGATTTTTAACGAAAACACAAGTCGTTTCTCTCTTTTCAAACCGTACAAAATCTTGTATAATGTACCATATCTGAGATAAGCAAGAAAGGACACACCTCCATGAAAAACACCACCCTGTGCTATTTGGAGCAGAACGGTCAGTATCTGATGCTCCACCGCATCAAAAAGGAAAATGACGAAAATCACGACAAGTGGATTGGCATCGGCGGCAAATTTGAAGATAAAGAAAGCCCGGAGGATTGTATGCTCCGGGAATTTGTAGAAGAAACAGGCTACACCATCACCGACTACCGCTATCGCGGCATTGTCACATTTGTGTCGGACCTGTATCCCACTGAATATATGCATTTGTTCCACGCCACCGGCTACACCGGCACTCCCATTGAATGCGACGAGGGTGAGCTGGCATGGGTGGACAAAGCCTTTGTCCGCGGCCTGTCCCTGTGGGAAGGCGACAAGATTTTTCTGGACCTGCTGGACCAGGACATCCCCTTTTTCTCTTTGAAACTGGTATACCAAGGGGATCAGCTGGTACAGGCCGTACTGAATGGCAAGGTTTTATAACTGTCCCAGCCCGGAAAATGTGGCAATATATACATCTGCCACGGATTTTAGCTCTTCTGCAAAATCCGCACCGGACTCATCAAATACGCCCACGGTGTATAACCCTGCCTGGGCTGCGGTCTTTACCGCATTAATATTATCATCGAAAAATACCGTGTCCTCCACCCGGGAGCCAATTCTTGCCACCGCATCCAGGTAGATCTGGGGATTGGACTTGGTGGTTCCAAAATCATCGCAGCTCCACACATTCTCAAACCAATCGTATACGCCCAGGCGCTGCAGGCACGCATCCACCATTTTGTGGGGACTGGCAGTCAGCACGTTCAGACTGCAGCCTTTATTTTTCAGCTGACACAAATACTCCCGCACACCGGCCTTCAGTCCGATCACATCCCGGTATTTCGGCAGGGCATACTCGTCCATCTGGGCAATCATTTCCTCGATGCTTAGCTGTACGCCCAGCACCTCCTGAAAATATTTCGCCGTTCCCAGATCCCCCAATGGGGTGATCTGTTTTATAATATCCGCCGGGTAGGACACCTGATTCTTATTCAGGATATTCAGCATTTTTTCGGACCAACAAGGCATGGAGTCCACCAGCGTCCCATCAAAATCAAAAATATAAGTTGAATGTGGCAAATCAATTCACCTGCTTTCTGTAGGGTTTAGGCTTATAATATCATATCCGTCCCCATTTCTCAACAATTATTTTCTTGACGATCCTCCGCAAACAATATATAATGAAGAAAAAGCATTAACTTTTGTGAAGGAGCGTTTTATTATGGCACAGCATGTAAAATTAAATCCCGCAGCTCTGGAAGAGCTGCGCACCATCAATCCTCGTCTGGTCTCCTACAATGTGGAGATGACCGAGGTGACCGGCGGCACCTTCTGGAAGGCCTACACCGATGCCCAGATCGATGGCACCGAGCAGGTTCCCCCGCCGGACTTTTCCAAGGGCATGGCCGCCATGCACCAGTGGTATGACCCCATCGACACCACTAATCCCCGTCTGCGCAAGCTAGCAAAGGCGCTGGGCAGCGCGTGGGTGCGGGTTTCCGGTACTTGGGCCACCAAAACTTATTATGACTTTGAAGGAAAGGGCACTGCCCCCGAAGGCTACCAGAACTGCCTCTCCAAGCAGCAGTGGCTGAACCTCCTGGACTTTGTCAAAGCCGTGGACGGCAAGCTGCTGATCTCCGTGGCTAACTGCCAGGGGCTACACTCCGCCGACGAGCCCTGGAACCCGTCCCAGGCTGAGCAGATTTTCCGCCTGAGCACCGAGTACGGCGTGCCGATCGAGGCCGTTGAGTTCACCAACGAACCCAACATGATGGAAATGACCGGCTTCCCCAAGGGCTACACTCCCGAGCACTTCCGCCGGGACCAGGATCTGTTCCACAAGTGGGTGCGGACCAACTACCCCGACTGTCTGGTTGTGGGTCCCTGTACCTGTGACCCCTCTGCCATGATGGATGGTGACTCCACCAGCGCCGGTATTGCTAATGTTATGCCCACCTGCACCACCGCCCAGCTGATGGACGGCTGCACCGAAAAGCTGGATGTGTTCAGCTACCATTATTATAATGGCGTTTCCGAGCGTATGGCTGCCATGATGCCCGCCGCATATTCTCCCGAATCCGAAGCCATGTCCGAAGGCTATCTGGGAATGGCCGGCAAATGCGCCCGCGCCTTTGCTCCCCAGCGGGACAAGTACTGCCCCGGCGGCGAAATGTGGGTAACCGAATCCGGCGATGCGGGTGCCGGTGGACACACCTGGGCCTCCACTTACCTGGAAGTTCCCCGTACCCTGAATGAATTTGCCCATTTTACTACCATTACCAACGGTGTCATTTTCCACAACACCCTGGCCTCCTCCGACTACGGCTACCTGAAGCACGGTACTTTTGTACCTCGCCCCAGTTATTTTGCCGCATTGCTGTGGACCCGCCTGATGGGCACCACCGTTTACGCCACCGCTGAACCTCTGCGTGAGGGTGCCCATGTCTACGCCCACTCCCGCAAGGATGGCAAAGAAGGCGTGGTTTACCTGGTAATTAACACCTCCTGGACCGAAACCACCACCGTGGAACTGCCCAAGGCCGCCGAAGTGTATGCCCTGACCGGCAACGGCAAGATGCGCAGCCGCACCATGCTGCTCAATGGTACCGAACTGGTACTGGGCGAAGGCGATGCACTGCCTGAGATGACTGGCAAAGCTGTGGAAGCAGGGGTCCTGGAAGTTGCCCCCGGAAGTTGTACGTTTATTGTGATGTAAGGAACATTGCGGAAATATACTGCGGCGCAGTAGGAAATCAAGGGGAGTATTACTCGATAGTGGTAATACTCCCCTTAGTTTTGTTTATTTATTGGCCTGCTGCACGATACAGTTGTTCAACGGTCGCCTGGGTCTGAGGTAAATATTCACCATCTTGCTCCAGATCTACAATCGTATAGCAGATATTGATCAATCGCTGATACCCATCAAACAATGCATTTCTTCTTGCAAGCATCGTTTCCTGTGTTACCTCCTCACCATTCCAGTGCGGAACGCCATGCTCAACCCCAGAACAATACTGATACACATTTTGGAACTGACCGCCAATTAAAGTCCACCATGTTTTTACATCCTGATCACTCATAATCACATACACTTTTTCATCTGCTCCTACAACAACGTCCGAATAGAAGGTTACACCACCACTCTGTCCTGCTTTTGTATCCCACAACAGTTTTACACCACCGTTGCCATCATAAGAATATATTTTTTGATATGCAAAAACTTCCGGTGCCAATGACTTTACTGAATAGCCACAGAACAATTCATCCTGGCCATCACCATCAAAGTCGATCAGCCGGACTACGCACAAGCCAACATACGATGTAGAGTATTCGAACTCTTTAATTTCGCCTACTCCATATTCTGCTTCCAGCTCCTGTACGATCTGGGCATAGGCCTCTTCCATGGATGAGAATGTGCCTGCGGGGTATACTTGCGTTATCTTATGTGCCCCTATTGGATTAGGCTCAAAAACACTTCCGAACTCTTCAATTGCAGAATCCGGCTTCTCTATCTCCACTACACCACACAAATCTCGCAAGCTGTTGCGTGTATCCATCGTATCCCGCAGTGTTTGTGGTCCATTGTCAATATCTTGATGATAAAGACTCACGGAATAGGTAACCGTATACTCCGCATATTTTGCTTGCTTTACCTCATCCGGATACGCAATTGTATCAAGCAAGGTAAATATTTCTCCATCAAATCCATAGATACCGTCCGAAGATCCATCTTTAAATTTTAGATATGATATCCCTTCATACTCTAAAATCGTCGTAAGAGGAGCCCCCCAATTACAAGTTCCTGCATGGTGAGACCATAAGAGCGTCGCTTTCTCTCCATCGTATCCATATATCAGTTCTGTTGACCAATATTCCTCCGGTTTATAATATACACACAATAGTTCCTGCTGACCATCATCATTAAAGTCAAGAAGTTTGGCAATATAAAGGCCCTCAAAGCTGATACCATGGGTTTGAGACAAATACTCTATGATTTCCAAATACGCATTGAACCAAGTCCCGGGAGTGGATTCGGTAAGATAGGGTGCAACTTCCGTCGTAGACTCTTCTGGTTTTGAACTTTCTTCAATCACCGAGCTCTCTTCCACCACGGAACTCTCCTCTGCCTTCGAACTTTCTACTACCACAGAGCTCTCCTCTGCCACGGAACTCTCTTCCATTTTTGAATCATCCTGCACCAAAGAACTTTCTTCGGTTCCCCCCTGAGTGCATCCGCACAAACCAATCACAAGACAAAGCAGTAATGCAAGTAACCTTTTCATTCCAACACCCCCTAATAATGATCTTCTTTATTAGTTATATTATATAATACATATTAGGCAAATGCAATGACAAAAGTATTACAATTTTTTAACAAAAATGCCAACTTTATAGTGTGGTTGCAATACATCAATCCACATCAAAAGTTGGCATTTCTACATCTTCACCGCCATCCAAAAACTAAAACCAAAAAAAGGAAACCAAATAGAAGTATTCTTTCTCATAATTACATATTTCTATACACGGCTAATGGTTCAAAAAAGATAACATCCCCGTCCGCCAAATGCAGCCAAAGGCCATAGCGCGACTTGTATTCTACAATCGCTTCTATCAATAACCTCTCAGTAACATCAAGGAATGCGGCGACTTCATATAGGGATTGACAGCCAGAGCGAACAGCATCCGCTAAACGCTCCGGCCCGATTAAATCATCATGACAACGGCGGCGAGCCTTTAACTCTTCCTTACGATTTTGAACTTCAGTCATATCCAAAATGTTCGAAAAACTGATTTCTCCATGGGCCATTTCCTCTACCAATACACAGCGCTTCTCTGTAGAAGTTTCCAACTTATCGCTTAGACCAATCGTATGCTTGGAAATAAGTCCCAGCGCATCGCTTTGAAAGTGACAGTTTTCGATTACTCGATACCCCATATCAGCGGCTTTTTGCAAAGCAGCCTCGTATGAATTCATTAAGATCCCCCCTAACTATTACTGCTGATCCAGCCAGTCAAGATCGTTATTCATTTTTTCCAGCTGCTCCGGTGATGTATTGTCGTTATGAGCAGCACGAAGGCCTGAATCCTGGAAACAAATAATATCGTCTGATAGCGGCTTGCAGCGTTCATATTCATTATCTAAAATTAGATCTACCGTTTTTTTACCGTGAGCATCCAGCACACGGTATTTTTTTATATGGGCCTCCTCTGCATAAGTAAAAGATGTTCGTGCAACATGCAGCCTTTTACGAAGAACGCCCCTAGAAAGACTATCTGTATCAATATCCAACGCATTACAGATCTTTGTAACCGTCGATATCGCTGTACCGGATATTCCCCGTTTCAACATGGTATCAATTGTGGAATAGGGAATATCCACCTCTAAAGAAAATGCACGAATGCTTTTGTATTGTTCAAGAATCAATCCTTTAAGCTCTTGTTCTATCGACATACCATAACACCTCCTATTTCATATGATTAGAATATCATAAAAACAGAAAAAAATCAATATCCTTTTACGCAATTTCGTAAATACACGAACATTTGTTCTTGACAAAATACGCTTTATCGTTTATAATACAGATAATTCACGAAAATACATGAATCAAGAATAGGAGGGGTCATAATGACAGAACCATTAAACATGAAATGCACCGCACACGATGAATGTGCCTTTCGCAGCAGAAGCGGCTGCTGCACCGTATTGACTGACACTGACCATCTGGCAAATGGCGACTGTTCCTTTTACAAAACAAAGGTACAGTTAATAAAAGAAAAGAAACGCACTATTGCCAGATTGGAGCGGTTAAGTCTTTATAATTTGCTGATGGACTATGGATTACGGGGGTGATTATATGGGTAAATGGACCGATCAGTATCTATCCGAATTGGAAACCCTGCGCATTAAGACTGCCCAAAGAGAAAAAGAACTGCGCAGACTTCAGAGAACCGCAGGTCTATTTCAGAACAAAAGGCTGGCAGAAAAAGAATTACTGCAGCTGGAACAACTGGAAGAAAAAGTTCTAAAATGCAAGACAACCTTTGCTGTAGAGGAAGAAAAGCGAATCTCTCAGATCCAAGAACTGGATAATCCCAAGTATGTAGACATTCTCTATCTAAGATATGTAGAGAATATGCCGCTGAATCAAATCGCAGGCGAGATGTGTTATGCCTACGATTACACTCGCAAGTTGTTGGGACATGCCCAACGTGCCTTTGAAACAAAACATCGTGAAGTAGGCACAAAATGTCCGAAAAGTGCATGATACAATAATCTTGTGAGACGGACCTGCAGGAAATCGCACAAAATATTATTTAATAAAAGGAGAAAAGAATTATGGTAACAACAAATCAAGCAGATGTCGTAGTATCTATCGCAAGAGGCGAAGTCGGAAGAAACCTGGGAGGTAGTAAGTACTGGAGTTGGTATGGATTTCCATCCCGAGTAGAATGGTGTGCATGTTTTACTTCCTGGTGCTTGCACACTGCAGGCGTAAATTGTGGCGACTTACGTCCCAACCGTAATCTGACTACAAACGAACAGGATGCGAAAGATTCAACAGATATCACTCAATTCATCTCTGAAGGTCGTGACGCTCTTATTTCCAAGGGATGTATGCAGATGAAAGACTTTTATAACAGAAAAAACTGTATCCTTAGTAGCAGTCAGTTGGCAAAAGCCGGTGATATTGTATTGTATGATTGGGATCCGGAATACTATAATGATGTCGATCATGTTGGTATTGTAGAATGGGTTGAAGGTTCCAGCGTAAGTACTCAGGTGTTACATGTAATTGAAGGTAATATGAGTACTACCGATAATGTAGGAAGAAGAACTATCAGCAGAACTAGTTCGTTGATTGGAGTTATCTGCCGACCCACATATCGTATGGTAGAAGACAACGGTGAAATAGAATTCGGTCCCGACGAATCTTATTATGAAGAGTATATCGTTACATATGGTGATACTCTGGGAGAGATCGCTATCTCTCATGGACTTACTGTTGATGAAGTTGTCGCTTACAACAGCATTACCAATGCTAATGTTATTACTGTTGGTCAGGTTATTAAACTTCCATATAATGGTCGCCGTTCTTGGATCGGTGAATTTCAGCAAGCAATTAACTCAGCAGGTATCGCTACACTAACTATTACTGACATTTGGGATAGTTCCACTGAATCTGCGGCAGCAAATGCGATTGTACAGAGCGGTACAACCGGCGCAATGGCTGTATTCGCACAGAGAATGTTGATGGCATACGCATATGCCTTACCGCAATATGGTGCAGATGGTGATTTCGGTTCTGAAAGTGTATCAGCAACCATTAGTTATCAGAATGATCATGATCTAATTGCCGATGGTATCATTGGTTTGAACACCTGGAAACGTATGTTATTAGTTGACTAAAAAAAGTCCGCCGAGTCCATCATAAACTCGGCGGACTTTTTAAGACAGTATCCTTTACTGATGCGGCGTAACCAACACGCTGTTCCAGTCTTCAGGAACCTCTTCTGTCCCATACCAATACTCTACGAATTGCATCGAATTAAAAAGCGCATCAAATTCATCGCCCGATACACGCTTGCCTCCTAGATAGTATTCGTTAAGATAATTACCATCCTGATCTTTTTGACTATTAGACCTGCGGATAGCGGCTTCTATAACCATAAAATCTGCTACTAATCTCTTATAATTATAATATCCATCAAACCCTTCTACAACATATACAGCCTCCTCACCGATATACCACGAGATCATCGTTTTTTCGCCACTAAAGTCTTTGTATGTATAAATTTGCTTCGCCTCGCCATTCTTCCACAGGTAAATCGCATCTATATACAAACCCGACGTAGAATCAACCCAAGAACAGAACAACTCATCAATACCATCTTTGTTCAGATCAACCAACTTTACCATACACAGACCGTCAGTACCATCCGTAGTTTTACCATGGACAGCTTCTAAATCTGCGACAATCTGACGATAGGTTGCCAGCATTTTCTCAACATTAAACGACTCTTCCTCAACTACTATACCGCATTGTTCCCGTAAACTGTTGAGCGTGTCAAGTGTATCCTGCAGAGTATACGGTCCATTGTCGATAAACTGTTGATAAGTACTGACAGAATATGCAACTGTATAAGCATTGTATTTTGCTTGCTTTACCTCATCTGGATACGCAATTGTATCAAGCAAAGTAAATATTTCTCCATCAAATCCATAGATACCGTCCGAAGATCCATCTTTAAATTTTAGATATGATATCCCTTCATACTCTAAAATCGTCGTAAGAGGAGCCCCCCAATTACAAGTTCC
>JAFUJY010000291.1 GCA_017467985.1 Bacillota bacterium | reverse complement strand
CTGCTGCACCAGCTTTGATCTGACGATTCACCTGATTCTTTAATTCCGCTACATTAATGGATTCGTCCTCATTTAATGGGGTGACCATTGCAGGAATAATACCTTTTAATTCCATAATATTGGCCTCTTTTCTTAGAATATTTCGCCCATTGGTGCCGGAGGATCCATCTTCAGATTGGTGCGATCCACAATACGGCCTTTGTTATAAGTAACTTCCGCAATTACTTTACCCTCCTGGTCAAAGGACTGAGCAATTCCTTCGGCCATACGATGAATATAAGTACAAATGGACTTCAGTTGATGATTCTTATGGTAAGTTCGATAAATCGCTTTCTCCCCTTTATACTCCCATTCCCATAATAAATTCCCCTGATAGTCAAAGTATTTATAATCGCTCACTCTTTTTCCCAGATGGAAGAATCCTTGACTCATTATCTGCCCATCAGGATAATACTGAACTTCTTCACCATCCAATAGGAAGCGACCATCATCGGCGATACCGCCGGAATAAGAGCAGCGAAGCGTCCCATCCGACCAATATTCTTTATATTCTTCAACACCGGAAGGATAGCAAGTGGCGTGACTCTTCATCAACTCTTCGTCAGAAGGAGCCTCATCCTCTTCGGACAGCAACCAAGCTTCATTAAATTCAAAATGCAATAAGGGATGTACATTGGTGGCAACTAGATGAATCATACCATCTTCACTCTGGCGAACGACACAATACCCCAGAACTGTATGCCCACCGAAAATATAGGGGCCTTCTTTGCGAATTTGAGCTCCCCAAATCTTCTTAAAATGCCAAGTCTGCCCTTCATCATCGGACCATGCCGCATAACTTCCCTTTTCTGTACTGCCTTCAGGACTATGGTTCTGCTTATCCTGATAGTCACCGCACATGATCAGCCGGCCGGACGCCAAACGCAAAACACAGGGCCGTTGTCCGGAATTCAACATGGGAAAGACGGTTTTCGAGACGGTATAACTGTCCCCACCATCCGTCGTAATGGCTTGGGGCATATAACCATCGATATTGGAATTCTTACCGCCAAGGGCCAGAATTGAACCATCCTTCAACTCCACCGCCGTTGTATGACGACCGGCGGTCCGTGCCTTGGGATTTTCCCAAGTCTGCAGATTATCATGACTTCGCCACAACACTGAACATGCTCCTTCGGAAGCATCACTCACCACATAAAACGTATCATCCTGAGCCCGAATACAACTATTGACCGGCTGGCGCACCACTCGCTCCGCCTTCTCCTTAAATAACGGGAACTTGACCCCACTCCATGTGGCTCCATTATCTTTGGACATCATATACTGAAATGGGAAGGAATCGGATAATTGCTGCCATCCCCAGAAATGATAAATCGTACCGTCCGTATCTGTAAACATCAGCGGTGCATGGTCGTTCACGCCCACCGGATTGATAAACATGTCCGGCATCTCCCATTCATCACAGCCCTTACGCAACCGCGCACCGGCAAGACCAGCTTCTGCATCATACTCATGATATGTGGAATATACAGAATAAATCAAGTCCCCATTGGGTGCAGCTGTAAAGCCGGGAGAATGATGGTGATGACGAAAACTGGCAGAAAAACCACTGCAGCGAATCTCTTCATTCGTAGCATTGTCCGGCGGTGCCGGGAAAAGATATCTCTTTCGATAATAAGGCTTGTCCGCAGGTGGTGCAGCCTTTTTGTAGGCGTCCGTCTCCTGATGCACGCCGGAACAAACCAAATTCGTAGGATTTTCTTCAGAGCATACTGGCAATTCACCGCATACTACACGAAAACCGATAAAATGCCGACCAAAATCATTATGGATATCTTCCCGATAATGACGATAGGACGGCGGCATGGCGCAGCGCATCCACAACTCCAAGGGCTGTTCGTTATATCTTGCCGGGTTATCCAAATAACCGCCGCGAACACATTTATAAGAACCTGAGGCCGGACCTGCCGGATCTACCGCCTCTCCATCCTCATAGGGCAAATACCAGTCCATACACCATTCTCGGATATGGCTGTCGCACATCCGGTCAATGTCCAATCTGCGGCTATTGCGGGCACAGTACTCCCACTCCGCTTCTGTAGGCAGACGATATTGTATGCCCTCTTTCCCCGACAGCCAGTTACAAAACTCTGCCGCCTCATAATAGCTGACACCCAGTACATAACTACGATACGAATCCACATCCGGATTGTCCCCATGGTTTTCAGCCCAAAACTGCTCAAACAGCTCCGATGTCACCGGAACATCTGCCATCCAAAAGGGCTTTGTCAGCTTAACCGGATGTACCGGCAAGCCATCGGGACACTTTTCCCAGTCACCGCCGCCCATTTTGAATTCCGCAGAAGCCACATAGATCATCCGCATACCTAAGCTATTGACAAATGTATCCGTTCCTTGATAGTTGGGATACACTTCCCACTTGGCTTCCTGCTCCAACCAGGCGCCGCCGAATCCTTTCTTATTCATAGTGATCCCCCTTGTATTTTTATCTATTTTGAATCTTTACTGCATAATCGTAGGCTGCCACCAAACTGCCTGTATTCGCCTTTCCTTGATATGCAATGTCGTAAGCGGTACCGTGATCCACGGATGTACGCACCACTTTCAATCCCAGACTCACATTAACGCCGCCTTCAAAGTCCAGCAGCTTCATGGGGATATGTCCCTGATCATGATACATGCAAACCACTGCGTCAAATTCCCCTTTATAAGCCCGCAGGAAAACTGTATCCGGCGGAATGGGACCAAAGGCATTCATTCCCTGGGCAACAGCCTCCTCCACCGCAGGAGTGATTTCTTCGATCTCCTGGCGACCAAAGGCACCATTCTCACCGGAATGGGGATTGAGGCCGGCTACTGCAATCTTAGGACACTCCTTGAAGCGACTGATGGCATCCCATGTCAGGCGAATTACTTCTAATATACGCTGCTTCTTACAGTTACGGATGGACTGCTCCATGGACACATGGGTGCTCACATGGGTGACTGTCAGCGCATTAGAAGCCAGCATCATGGTATAATGGGTCTGGTCGCAAATCCCTGCAATTAACTCTGTATGGCCGGTAAAGTCCGGATCCGTCAAGCGAATGGCCTCTTTATTCACGGGAAGTGTCACCATAGCGGTAAATTTCCCCTCCAGCGCCATCTGTGCCGCACGGGCAACATATTCTCGAGAAGCCGCTGCTACCTTGGCATCCACCTGACCGGGAGTCAAGTCTTCTGCCTTCAGCAGCCCTAAATCCAGCACATTCAAAACACCCGGAACTATATCCGTTTCATCAGCAGCCTTATGCAGAGCCACACCATAACCCAGCTTCTCATTACAATATTCCAGCACGGACAGATCGCCCATCACGATAAAATCGCCCTGCAGCTCGCCGCCGGCATATGCCTTTAAGATGATTTCCGGTCCGACGCCATTACCATCCCCCATTGTTATTACAATCATTTTACTTGCCTCCTCGAAAATACTGAATAATATGCCGGATGACATGGGGACTGCCCAGGCCACCGGACTTGGTTACAAGCCTTATCTCTCCCAGTTTCGTCAGTGCATTGCACATGGGAACCCCTTCTTCCAGATTGCCCAGGACTTCCACTTGGGAACACTCCAGTCGGGTCAAAATTGCCTGAACTGTGTCTCCGCCAAAAACGGCCAAATTCTTACAGCGGCTTCGCGCCAGCAATTCTTCTGTTCCGGAAGAAATCTTCTCTGCCAGCTCATTGTGATAGGATGCAGGAGCATCCCTCGTTACATCTTCTACTGTACAGGCTGCCGCTATAATCAAATTCTCACCGTTCTTTAAAACATCTACACAGGCATCCATTCGGATCTCTTCCCGTGCTAAATTCACTGTCTGCGCCCCTTCTCGCCGGGACAACTGAGAAAAAGTCACTGCATTAGCACTACCACTGACAATTAATGCGCCGCCTGCATCCTTTATAGACATAGGCTGTTGCTGAATTCCGCCAATATATGGAGCCAGCGCCCCCGCCAAGCCGGCACAGCCACCTATCAGACGCAGCCGATGATTGTTTGCTAATCCCGCTGCAATCTGCTCCATAGACACCACGCTGGTACAATCATAGAGATATATCTGCGTGTCGCCCTTTTTCTCGTATCCAGCCCGTTCCCGTACCAAGTGACACTTTAAGGGATAATCCATTTTTATGATATCCGTTGCCACACTGATATTCATAGGACTGCGTGGATCCTTAGCAAACACAGAATACTCCAGCAATTCATCATCGATATACACAACGCCTGCTTCCAGCGTACGATTCACCTGGGGATAAGAGGGCACAAAAT
>JAFUJY010000290.1 GCA_017467985.1 Bacillota bacterium | reverse complement strand
CGCCTACGCCCCCATGAAGTTTATTGTGTCCGATAACGATATGGCTTGTCGTTATGAACAGACCATGCTTGTACTGGCTGCCATGAAGAATTTTGGTTACGATATGTCCAAGGTGGAGCATGTGTTAATGCACGGAACCCATACCTCCTACGGCAACCAGTATGATGAGAACGGCATCAGCATCTATGGCCAGCTCATCGGCGACTTTATAAAAAAATATTAAATTTCACACATAAAATGGAGTGATGCACAACTCAGTTCACCTAAGTTGTACATCACTCCATTATTTTAGAAATTCAATTCACCATGCATTGCCGTTCTCACTCTAAAGTGAACACCCTCCGGTACATGGGCTTCTCCCCTTGTACCATCCAGGCGCAGGCCCAAAATATCCTCCATCAGGACGGAAATGGGACCGGTGGCAAAGGGATGACACAGACTGGTATTCCACTTTTGGTCCTTACCCCAAGCTTCATAGCAAGTGGTTGCACCCTCCCGCAGCATGTTGTACCAGCATTGCTCATCCTGCAGCGTCATAATTTTATAAATATCATCATAACGCTTAGCAACTGCCAGAGCCTTCATCAGGAAATAGGCCATGTATACGCCGCAGCTAAGCTTCTTTTTCATGATGAAATCAGCCGCCGCCTCTCGATGCTCCATGGGAGTAATTCCAAAGAACAAGGGAACTACATTGGAGTGCAAAGCACTGTGGGTACTGCCCTCCGAGTCAATATATAATCCGGTCTCTCTCTTCAAGAATACCCGATTAAAGTTATCAATGTAGTGCTGGGTATCAATGCCTGCATCTTCTCCCAAGATCTTTGCAATCTCCGTGGTCTTCATCAAGAATCCCACATAAAAGGCGTTCAGTACATTGTGAGGCTTGGTAATAATCTTGTTATTGGCATTGGCGTCCAGCCCCTCTGCATCGTATCCGTCCAGATAATTGTGGGGCCAATCCACCATATTTCCCTTTTCGTTGACATTCACCAAGATGCCATCCTCACGCTCATACTTGGCAAAGTAGTTTTTGATTCCCAAACAGGTCTCATAAGTCTGACGCAAAAACGCCTTATCCTTGCTCAGCTCATAATATTTCAGCGCATTGACGGGGAACTGCAAAGAAGAATCTGCGATCTCCTGCATCAAGGAACCAGGGGTAACACTCATCAGGCCCGGACAAACAAAGGAGGACAACATCATATCCACAAGGGCCTTTCTAGCCTGGCGACCATCTCCCGAAACCCACAGAGAAGAAGTTAGATTCACCACCAGGTCATCCGCATATGCGCCCTTTTCTCTGGTGGGGCAGTCGATCAGGCACTCCTGCATACAATATTTCATGGTGTTGGTACACAGACGAAATACAGACTCGATAATCTTATCGTTACTCTCCAGAACACAGTTCTCTTCCTTGAAGGGATAATGACGCACCAGGACAGATACCTCTAAGATCTCTGCATCTTCTGTCATCAGTGTAACGTAACGGAAGCCCTTATAATCAAACTGTTCCAGCTGACATTCTCCCTCTGCAAGAGTCCAAACCTCCTCATAATCACAATTACAACGCATGCGATATCTGGTTTTTACCGGACTCTCTTCACACTCCTCGCCACACAACATGCGCACAGTGCCGCCATCTTTGCCTTTGGCTTTGATCCTCAAGCAACCAACAACTTCCTGTCCCAAATCATAGAAAACTCCGCCATTTTCCAGCTTTTCTCCAACCCCCGCAGGGATTTCATAAAGCTGAACGGTGACTGCTTCCTCTGCCAAAACATGATCCGTTACCTTGGTAACACAGTTTTGGTACTCCTCTGCCTTCGGCTCCAAGCGTGTATCATAGTCTTCCACAAAAGATGTCTCATAACCGAAAGTCTTCATGGAAGTATAGGCCTTGGAGATGGCATATTTCCAGCCGGAGTCCCCACCATCGGTACAGGCAATCAGCTCTTCTTTACCATCCTTCACACCGATAATATCCGCAATAAAGCCCATTCTCAGGTCTCCACTGCACAAATATCTGTTAATCAGGCCCTGGTAAATCACATCTACTTCGATTCGGTTCACACCCGCCACCAAGAAGTCCTTGATCTGGATCGTATTATAATAATAATGGAAATAATATCCCTGGCTGGGGCCGTAGGCCGCGGTTTTGCCATTGATCTTAATCTTACAGAAGTCATCTGCTGAAAAAATCAAACGGACTTCATCTGCCTGCTGGGGATCATATTCAAACTCATACTTCAGCAGCATATGTACATGCTGCAGCTCCTTGGGATGAGTCCACTGAAATGAAGTATCGCACTGCTTATGATACACATTGATGGGTTCCAGCTCTAAAAATCGGGGATCACAGATCCATTTTCCTCTGAAATTATACATTTTAATCACCAATTAGCCCTTTACTTTGGGAAGTGCGGTAACATCCTCCGGGATGTCTACCAAATACAAATTACAGTAGCCCGTGGAGTTACTATTATACAGAATCTGCTTACCATCGTTGCTAAACCGGGGATGGGGATGATGATTTTGATGGAAGAAGCTGCCATCATGCATACACAATGTTCTTGCCTCGTCAAAGTCCACACCGTTATAACGATACAGCTTAATGCTGCTGCCTGCATCACTGACAATCAAGTTAAAATCATTGGAATGGATATGGTCCGGACTGGGGAAGGGTACGCACAGACCTTCGTACTCGTTGCTGCCATCGTAGTCGATTACACCAAAATAAGTACCAATACCCGGCTTATGCACCTGATAGCCTACCTTAACACCATCCGCATACCAATACTCATGGCCAATCTGCTCGTTGCCCATACGACGGGGACGCAGTGCATTGACCTTACCGGTATTGGTATCCAAGGTCCACATTCTCTGTTCCACCAAGTCCCAGGGGCCTTCATGACAGAAGGTCAGCATATTGGGCTGAGTGGGTGAAGGATTCACATGCTGAATCCAGCAGTTATCCTGATAAATCACTTCTCCGCCACCGTTCTCCAGGTCCACCCGAATAATGCGGCAGTCCGGCTTAGCTCGGAAGAACTCTTCAAAACCCACATAGCTGGCACCCAAATTGGTATAAATTCTCTTGCTCAGGTCTTCAATGGCTGTGGTGTACAGATACTTACCATCCGCACCCACCAGGCCACTCTCCAGATTATATCCCTCCGGTCCCTTAAACAGCGGGCGGCTTTCCAGCGTCAGCAGATCATATGCATACATCACATTCTCCGTCATGTAATACATTTCCGGACGCTTGGGGTTCACATCGTTAATAAAATTCACATAAGTACGGTATCCAGGCTTATAGTCCGTCAAACGGCTGATCTCACCGGATTCCAGCTCGATACTATACAGATTGGACACGTTGTTACGATCGGATGCAAATAACAACCGCTTATCATTATCCCAATAGCCATTGTTAGTAAAATAGGCGTGGTAGCTGTCACCCAAATAAGAAGTTAACTGACGTACCGTTGCACCGGATACACGGTCCTGATATACCTTCATTTCAGAGGGGCTGATTTCGTATGCTTTCATAATTTTAGTCGGGGCATGCGTCTGCCTGCATGTCCTCTCCTTTCTGTCTGAAATTCTATTACTTCATAATATCAATTACTTTAGGCAGTGACGGCACATCCTCAGGAATATCTGCCAGATACATATTGCAGTAACCCATGCAGTTACTGTTGTACAGAACCTGCTTGCCGTTGGGCATCAACTTGGGATGGGGATGATGCTTCTGGTGGAAGAAATTACCGTCATGCATACACAATACTCTGGCATCATCATACTCCTTACCATTAAAATGATACAGCTTAATCGTATTGCCCGCATCACTGACAATCAGCTTACTGTCCAAAGAATGAATATGGTCAGCAGGACCTTTTATCGGAATACACTGGCCTTCATACTCCCCAGTACCATCATAATTGATCATACCAAAATAATGTTTGTCATCGGGGGTATGTACCTGATACCCCACCGTAACACCATTTTCAAACCAGTACTCATGTCCGATCATTTCACGTTCCACTTTTCGGGGACGCAGCGGCTCAACCTTACCGGTATCCATATTCATCAGCCACATTCTCTGATCCACCTGATCCCAGGGCCCTTCATGGGTAAATGTCATGATATTGGCCTGTACGGGAGACGGATTCACATGATCTAACCAGTAATATTCCTGCCATATTTCTTCAGCTTGTCCATTCTCCACATTGACCCGAACAATCCGGCTATCAGGCTTGGCATCAAATGTCTCCTGGAATCCAACATAACTGGCTCCCATATTAATATAAAAGCGACTGCTCAAATCTTCATTGATGTAACAGTATACATACTTACCATCTGCACCGCATAAGCCGCCACTGATTGTAAAACCTTGAGGACAGCTATACAGCGGACGGCTCTCCAACTCAACAAAATTATGCGCCCACAATGTTGTCCCTTTAAAGAAATAGATCTCGTCTCTCTTAGGATTACGATCATTTACGAAATAAACATCATTTCCTTCACCAGGCTTATAATCAGTCAAACGGCTGATCTCACCGGATTCCAGCTCGATGCTATACAGATTATGAGTATTATTTCGATCAGAATTAAATAATAATCTCTTATTATTATCCCACAAAGCATTGTTTGTAAAATATGTATGCCAACTATCTCCCAAATAAGAAGTCAGCTGACGAACTGTTGCTCCGGATACACGATCCTGAAATACTTTCATCTCTGAGGCAAATTTTTCGTATGCTTTCATTATTGTAGCTATGGCTTCCGCCACAGCGGAAGCCATCTCCTTTCAACATTAATCAAATTTTTCTACATCGATTACCTTGGGCAGTGCCGGGATATCCTCCGGAATGTCGGTCAGGTAAATGTTACAATAACCCATGCAGTTACTGTTGTACAGAACCTGTTTACCATTGGGCAGCAGCTTCGGATGAGGATGATGATTCTGATGGAAGAAGCTGCCATCATGCATACACAGTACGCGGGCATCATCATAATCCTTGCCATTGAAGCGGTACAGCTTAATGGTCTTACCAGCGTCGCTGACGATCAGCTTATGATCCAGAGAATGGATATGGTCGGGGCTGGTAATCGGAGTACACAGACCTTCATACTCCTTGGTACCGTCATACTGAATCATACCGAAGTAGGACTTACCATTGGGGTTATGTACCTGATAACCAACGGTAGTACCATCTTCAAACCAGTACTCATGACCGATACCTTCTTTTTCTACCTTACGAGGACGCAGCATCTCAACCTTACCGGTATCCAGATACAAGGTCCACATTCTGTTATCAACCATGGTCCAGGGACCTTCATGACAGAAAGTCAAGATGTTAGGCAGAACGGGAGAAGGATTGATATGACCAATCCAGCAGTTCTCCTGCCACAACTCTTCCATCTGGCCATTATGTACATTTACACGAATGATGCGGCTGTCCGGCTTAGCCTTGAAATACTCTTCAAAACCAACGTAGCTGGCACCCAGATTCATATAAATTCTCTTACTCAAATCTTCAATTAAGCTGCAATATACATAGATACCATCAGCACCAGCCAGAGCACCATGCAGATTGAAACCTTCCGGAGCCTGATACAGCTTACGTCTCTCCAGAGTTACAAAATCCTGGGCATACAGGCCATTCTCAATAATACAATAGATCTCATTCAGTTTAGGATTACGGTCATTAATAAACTGAACACGAGGCTCATCCGGCTTATAATCGGTCAGACGGCTGATCTCACCGGACTCCAGCTCAATGCTGAACAGATTGTGAGCGTTGTTACGGTCAGAGCTGAACAACAGTCTCTTATCATTATCCCAGAAGCCATTATTTGTAAAATATGTATGATAACTGTCTCCCAAATAAGAAGTCAGCTGTCTTACGGTAGCTCCTGTAATTCTGTCCTGCATAACCTTCATTTCTGATGCATAAGTTTCAAAAGCTTTCATATCTATATACCCCCTTAAATAGGAATTCTTGCTACCACCATACCACAACTTGCACAAAAAAGCAAGCTGTATTTTTTATTTTTTCCAACTTTTTGGCAAAGGAGTGAGGTCCACTGTCAGGTCCCAATCCGCCAAATTCCAAAGACGAATAACTTCTTCCTGCACCTTCACAGCATCACACAACTTGACTGCTGCATTACCCAGCTTGGTCTGCGTCACTGCGCCACACTCTGCAAAGAAGGGATCAAACTTCACAAAGTTTTCGGAAATGTGAGCGCAAATGGGATTGTAGTGCTTATGAATCATCCGCTTTTCTTCATGACCATCTTTATGGATTAAAGTTACTTCAAAGGGCTCGGTCAAACGCTGGGGCACATCCACAATTTCCTCCACCGCATGAATAAAGGTATTGCGTTCCTGCCCTACACCGATCAGCAAAATCTTAGCCTTTTCATCGTACAGACGTCCAAAACATCCTTCTGCCGGTGTGGGAGTGATCACACCATTATCATTAGCCGCATACTCCGCTGCCCGCTTACCAAATACTGCCACAGAGTGGGTAGCATGCATGGACCGCACTGCCTTAGGATGAAAAGCTGCGATGGTGGGCACAATGCCTACGCAGGGTTCAGAACTGCGCACATCAAACACCGGATTCTCCTGATTGACCGTCTTCCAGGTATGGGTGGGAACCACCAGCAGACCATCGGACAAATAATCAGTGAAAGCTTCAATAAAACTTTCTGCACCCCCTTCAATGGGACCCGCTGCCCGCAGGGAAGTATGAATTGCCACTGTATCAGTGGAACGAATGCCCATTCTCTCCAGATCTTCTTGCAATTGCTTTTTTGTAATCATTTCTTTTTCTCCTCTTCGTCATATTCGATAATCTCAATTTCCAGTTCTTGAAAGGGAATCTGCTCAATAAAATGATCCTGACGGAAGGCCGTTTTGCCAAACTTATTCAGTTCATCATAGTTCTGGTCCAGCCAGATCGGCTTGGCCAAATCAAAATACTGACAAATATCGTCAACACAATCATACAGACGCAGGGTCAGATTTTTACTGCGATCATCATTTTCTGCCACATAGTCGTCCAACTTGTGACTGCCCTTCATAATTTTAGCCCATACTCGAAACATAAAATCACCATAGCTTTCTTTCTAAAAAACATTTTAGCAATTCTGCCGGAAGGAGTGTCCCCATGCATTCTTATAAAACCCCATTTCTATGCCTGCTTCTGCTGTTTATCGCATTATTGCCGGGCACCGAGTCTTTGAACTGGCTGATGAGCGCACTAAGTCCGATTTTCCTTGCCGTTTTCATTATATACTTTCTTCAGCCTTTCGTCAATAACCTGCAGCGAGTTTCTTCCCTGCCTCGCTGGCTCTGCATTCTCCTCAGCTTTTTATGTATTATTTTGATTTTATTCCTGTTTGTATTTTTACTGATTCCCCGTCTAAAGATTTTTCTCTCCCTGGATTATTCTGCCATACTGCCCTATTTTCCACTGGAGCAAAGTCTACAAAATCTGCTGACACCCTTAGCTCACTATAGTGCCTCCGTAATTCACCAGATGGGCAACCTGGGAATGTCCCTTTGTATTGCTTTTTATGCTTTGTTGGATTGCACGGATTTGTG
>JAFUJY010000289.1 GCA_017467985.1 Bacillota bacterium | reverse complement strand
TGACGTAATCCGGATGGTGGATGTCTATGGCAACACCGCCGCATACTACGAGTACGATCCTTATGGCAATGCGATCCAGGCGTCTGGTTCCCATGCGACGATCAATCCTCTGCGCTATCGTGGCTACTACTACGATCACGAGACGGGATTGTACTATCTCAAGAGCCGGTACTATGATCCTGAGATTGGTCGGTTTATTAATGCGGATGATGTGGATTTGCTGGGTGCAAATGGAGATTTTACAAGTTTGAATCTTTTCGCATACTGCGGAAATAATCCTGTTATTCGCTCAGATGAGAGTGGTGGTGCATGGAGTCTTGCCATGGCTGGTGGAGGTAGTATTGGCTTAAGCCTTGGTTTAACATTAGGGGCACTTGTTAAAACTGTAGCAGCTGCAGCAAGTGTAATTACTCCTGCTGCGGTGGTTGTTGTAGGAGCTGTCGCAGCTGCTGGAGTCATCTATGCTGCAGTGGAATATGCAAAATCAAAAGATGACTCAGATACAGATGGTAGGATAACTAGCCCAATCGGCAGGCGAAATACATATAATACTCGTAAGAGGGCATATGAAGCCGCAAAAAGGGCTGGTGGAGGAAAAGAACCACGGCACGATCCCAATGGGCATGATGATGACAACAGACCGCATTTTCACCCGAATGTTTCTAACAAGTATCGCACGACACCGAAAGGTGTAAGTTCTCATGACCATTTTTTTATCCGAGGTAAATATATGATAAATCCAGTTGAGGAAGAAATCGTAAGAGGCTATGTAAAAGATAACAAGCAGGAGCGGTTGTTATGGGAACTCAATTCTCCGAAGAAAAGGAAAACAGTCATTTGGAAATTTGCAGACTCTGAAGTTTTTAAAAGTAACTGTCTTAATCCAGTAAAGTATATGTCTGCCAAACAGATAGAAAAGCATTTTTCTCCGATATTGACCGCCTCAAATGTGTACTTTATAGGGGAAGACTATATCGGTCAATTGACTTTACAACAAGCGGCGCAGAGAGCGCAAGAGGGCGAAATCTGTATTATCTATTTTGGAAACGGTATTGGATATTATCAAGGTGAACAATGCACTGGAAAGCCGCCGAGATTTTTGCTATCCAAAGGATAAAAAACAAGAACGTACTACATCTGATCCTAGCCATGGAATCTTCGGATTCCATGGCTTTTTTCAACTAAGTCGCTGTTGCAAATGAACCCACATTATCGTATAATTTGATAAAGAGGCAATGCATCTCACTACTTCCCCAATAGTGCGTTTTCGAATAGGATAATTATTGATCTAGCAGAGAGACGGGATTGTACTATCTCCAGAGTAGATATTATGATCCTGCGGTTGGTAGATTTATCGTTGCTGATGGCTACGCAAGTACGGGTCAAGGTGTCCTCGGGTATAATATGTATGTGTACTGTGGCAACAACCCGATAATTAGAGCCGACTGCTGTGGTCATTGCTACTATGCAACCAATGGAGTTTGGACTCATGATGCTTGGGAAAATTTAGGTGGATATGAAAAACAGCCCGATCCTGGTTATTATGCAGGGACCACAGATACAGGTATAGATGTATATGTTGGAACGCACGAAAACTATTCAGTATCTCCTGGCAGTGTCAAAGTAATTGACTACAGAAATAATACCGAAAATGGCAAGCCTAATCCTGATATGCAAATTACAAATTCTTTTAAAATAACGGATGAACATATTCAAAAATCCATTTTACGTATTGTACAAGGATATGCAGATGCACATCCCTCTGAGCATACTTGGGAAAGAACTGTTCCCTCCATGGTCCTAGAATGGGATATACATAATAAGGTTCATTCTATGGGGCTTTTCACGGCGAGAATGGAAGATGTCGATATGGACAATAACGCAGAAGGAAAGGGTTGGATTTATTTCATTTGGCAAGGAGTTCAAGCGCTTGTATCGTAATTTTTACGGGAGGCATGTATGAAAAAAATAACAGTCTTAAGGACATTAGGCACTTGTGTGTTCGTTTTTGATCTTATTTTGCAGCTTACTTATATATCTTATTTTGACAGCGAAATCTGGTTTTCTATCTACTCGATGATAAGTCGGAATGAGTTATATAATCATTCGCTATTATTTTTTATGGCTCAAACTGCTTTTGGTGATTTCCCACTTTTAGGATTAATGGGTTTCCTTGTGATTGTCATTTTATACATCGTTGCCATTGTTGCTTTGATTTGGAATAAAAAGCATTTGTTTTATTTACCTGTGTTAATCACAGCAATAAACATAATTTGCAGTATTCTGTTAGGCGAAACACCGCTATTTAGCTTTATTGGACTAATTTATAAATTATTTATTTGTGTAGTGCATATTATGTTGATAGTATGTTCACAGAAAGAAAAACTTAATTAACATCGACATCCACCAATGACACCCTGGAATCTTCGGATTCCAGGGCACTTTTTGTTTCCACCGGCGCAAATATCTGCCGCTACGGGTTGGGCCGGGGGGCTGCAGGCGGCAAAAAAGAAGAAAAAACGGTAAAGGGTTGGAAAAAATTTAAAAAAGCAGTTGATGTTGCTACCAAGAAACGTTAAAATTAGGGTGTATACGTTTACACACTACTGTTAAGGAGAGAAGCCCGATGAAGAAAACCTATACCCAGTCCGCGCAGGACGTTCTGCGCGACCTCGGCGTGGGCGCAGAAGGCCTTACCACGGCACAGGCAGAAGAACGCCTGGCCAAGTACGGCCCCAACAAGCTCAAGGAAGCCGAAAAGCCCACCCTGCTTCAGCGTTTCATCGAACAGCTGAAAGACCCCATGCTCATCATCCTGCTGGCCGCAGCCGGTGTCAGCGCTCTGACCGGTATGCTGTCCGGCGAGCCTGAATGGGCAGAAGTCATCATCATCCTGACTGTCGTTCTGCTGAACGCCATTCTGGGCGTGTTCCAGGAGAGCAAGGCCGAGGCCGCCATCGAAGCCCTGCAGACCATGACCGCCGCAACCTGTAAGGTCATGCGCGACGGCAAGATGACGACCCTGCACTCCACCGACCTGGTTCCCAGTGACGTTGTTGTTCTGGAAGCCGGCGACGCAGTTCCCGCTGACGGCCGTATCATTGAGAATGCTTCTCTGAAGATCGAGGAAGCCGCCCTGACCGGTGAATCCGTCCCCGTCAACAAGGTGCTGGAGGCTCTGGGTCTGATGGAAGGCCAGGAGGAGGTTCCTCTGGGTGACCGGAAGAACATGTGCTACATGGGCTCCACCGTGGTTTACGTCCGCGGCAAGGCTGTCATTACCGGCACCGGTATGTACACCGAAATGGGCAAGATCGCCGGCGCTCTGGCCGCTGCCGAAGACGAGCAGACTCCCCTGCAGAAGAAGCTGGATGACCTGAGCGTCCTGCTGTCCAAGCTGGTTCTGGGCATCTGTGTCTTTATCTTCGCATTCAACC
>JAFUJY010000288.1 GCA_017467985.1 Bacillota bacterium | reverse complement strand
GAGTTGGTGTTCACTGTATGGAACTTGGATACTACGGTCTTTTTGGTGGAAGGTGAAGATGCACAATATTTTCCGGTGGGAACAGAAGTGGTGATTACTTCCGGGGAGAATGAATATCCGGTATGCTCGGTGAAACCCTCTGAACTGGGGATTGAGGGAAAAGAAGGCATAGCATATCTTCAAGTTCTGGAATTATCATCAACACTGCAAAATAACGATATAGGTAAGGCTGAGGTTGTGATAGAGTCACGACAAGATGTGTTATATATAAAGAAAAATGCAATAAAAACGGTAGAGGGAGCTCCTTTTGTCTATATATTGGATGAAGAGGGGCTAAAAGTCATGCAGAGTGTTGTGACAGGACTGGAAACTGCTGAATATGTGGAAATTATCAGCGGATTGACCGAAGGGGACAGCGTAATCATAGAATAAGGGGGGATGAACGATGAGGCGATATATTATATGGATGATTATTTTGGTTATGCTAACAGGAATGACAGGATGTGGAACTGATGAAAACTCTAGAACAGAATTGCTGGAGCCAGCAGGAGCTCAGGTTCGTTCCGTGAAAGTGGTACGAAAAGACATTAGTGAAAGGAAAATATATCACGGCGAAGTGGTTCCATATGTGGAAGAGTTGGCTTTTAGTGTGGATGGGGCTTTAGGAGAAATCTCAGTTCATCTTGGAGATTCTGTGGTAAAGGGGGATATACTGGTTCGGTTAGCTATGGAGCAGGAACGCATAGAACTGGCTAGTTTGGAAGATGAAATTGCCTATATTCTCCAGATGGGAGAATTTAGTGATGGTCAATTGGAGAATCAGATTAAAATCGCCCAGATTCAGCTGAGAATATTGAAAGCTGAGAATGCATCTGCAGAGCAGATAGGAGAAAAAGAGCTGCAGATTCGAAAATTGGAACAGGAACTGACACAAAACCAGGAGATCCGCAGTTTGGAACTGAAATATAAACAAGACCGTTTAGCAGCGCTGAAGGAACAGATAGAAAGCGCCGTGATCACAGCACCGTTCAGCGGAAAAGTTGTCTATATAAAAGAGGCAAAACAAGGGGATTGGATTACCGGGAACACTACAATCATTTGTATTGCGGATGAAAAACAGCTGAGTATAAAAACAGATTTTATATCCAAGGGAATAATGAGTGGAGTAGAGGAGATTTGGGCTACGATTGGAGAAAATAAATATTCTCTGACCTATGTACCCTATGAGAGTAGTGAACTCCTGGCTGCGAATTTGGCTGGTGTTTCTTTGAGATCAGAATTTACTGTAGATGACGGTACAGAGAATCTGGAATGTGGTCAATACGTGCTTATTACAGTGGTGAAAAAAACAAGTAAAAATGCTTTGGTGATTCCTCAAAATGCAGTATTCAGCGAGGGTGGCGAACAATATGTGTATAGAATTGTGGATGGACAAAGGGAATACTGTAGTATAAAAATCGGCGTTCAGTCAGCGGTGGAGTATGAGGTGATTGAGGGAATTCAGGAGGGAGATGTCATTTATGTTCAGGAATAAAAAGATTGTACTCCTCTTGTTGGTGTTATGCCTGTTGGTCTGCGCCTGTACAAAGGAAGGGAAGGAAGAGAGTGAGAATTCTTTCGTGATTTCTACGCCGGAAGAGAAGAAATATACTACCAGTGAAGTTACGAGAGGTACATTTTGTGTGGAATTTGAGACCACTTTACCACGAGTATATGAAAGTGAATCTATAGTTTGGAAGGGAACAGAGGCAAGGGTTGTAGAAGTAATGAAGGCTGCCGGAGAGTCTGTGAAAAAAGGTGAAGTGTTGCTGAAAGTAGATGCAGGATATAGTGATGCGGAACGTACTCAGCTTCAGCTTCGTCTGGAAAGTGAACTGGAAGATTTTCTGGATGGCAAAGGCGAGCGTCTGGAAGAAATACGAGATGCCCGAGCTGCGTTAATTGGTCTGGAAAAGGAAGACTTAGAGATTGCCCAGCTTCAATTGGAAAATATGGAACTTGCCTACGAACAGTATGTTTATCAGACGGAACGAACTATTCAGGTCTTGAGAGATCAACTCAATGCAATTGAAGAAAAAAGGGCACAGCAGGTTATTAAGGCATCCATAGATGGTATTATAGAAGAAATATATTATTCGGTGGATGATACAGTACGATATGGAGATGTCTTAGCCCAAATATATTCAACGGAGAGGTTCTTCTTAAGTGAAGAGGGAATTGGATTTGGACGCTATGGCATGAAGATGAATATTGCCGAGGGAGGAACCTGGGAGAATATTGGTACATATACCGGAGAAGTGATATGCGCAGATAATATTTTATCACCATTTTTAAAGAGTGGTAAATCATACATTAAAATCGATCAAAATGTGGATGGCAGTGAGTTTGAATATGCTACCATGGCATCGCTGATATATCGCATAGTGGAGGATGCGATTATCATTGATTCTTCATACATTGTAAGTGAGGACGGTGAAAAGGACTACGTATATGTACTGGAAAATGGTGAATATCGGAAACAGTATGTTCAGATTGGCGGCAGAGATAGAAATAATATAAATATCTGGATTGTTGAGGGATTGTCAGAAGGTCAGATTATTGCGAAGGAAGAGGGAGGCTGAGTCTATGTTTCGTTTTATTTTTCAAAAGCTGCTAAATAAAAAATGGATGTTATTGAGCCTTCTGATTGGTAATATTTTGATTGTAGCCATTGCCTCTGCCAATCCAATGTATTCTCAGGCTGTGATGCAGCGGACGCTGACAGATGCGTTGAGTGATTATTTAGTGACGGAGAATAAGCATCCGGGATTAATTCAGGTAAAAAATAGTTTTATTCCTCGTTCGACAGCCAGGACCTATGAAAATATTGAAAAAACAGAGGATTTGATGAAGGAATTGCTGAAGAAGATGAAGGTGTCGACGACAGCAAATGTACGGCATTATTATTGTGATAATGTGCGGGGCCTTCCGGAAGTTGTGGTGGACGGAGACAGCGATTCTTTAAGCCTAAATATAGGAAGCTATTCGGATATAGAGGAGCATATTGAATTAGTTCATGGCAGACTGTATGATAATGAGATGAAAGATCTGACCATCGAAGTGATTGTGAGTGAACGTACTCTTGAAGAGCAGAATTTAACCTTGGGGAGTATAATTCGAATGGCAGGATGGCAGGATGAATGGCTGAATTTGTATCAACTGGAAGTGGTGGGAGTTTTTAAGGAAGCCGAAGGTACAGAAGGATATTGGGCGAGTTCAGTGGCATCTTGGAGAAATGTCTGCATCATGTCCGAAGATATATTCAAAGAAATGATAGCGAATCTGGATAATAAAGAAAAGGGATTCACGCTTGATTTGTATACGATACTGGATTATCAGAAGATGAAACCGGATCAAACGGGAGATATCCTCAATCTGCTGAATACATATGAAGTGACATTCAATACTGTGCCGGTGGATAGTATTGAAATGAATTGTCGGGAGACTTTGGAAGCATTTATCCCGAAAATGGAACAACTTCAAACAACCATCACGGTGCTGCAGGTCCCCATATTTACACTTTTATTTGCGTTTATTTTTATGGTATCCAGACAGATGCTGGAGCTGGAGCAAAATGAAATAGCAGTATTTAAAAGTCGAGGTGCAGCCAGAAGTCAATTGATTTTGATTTATTTACTGCAAAGCACGATTGTAGGGGGGATTGGTTTACTGGGCGGAATACCGCTGGGGAGATTTGTGTGCAGATTACTGGGAGCATCCAATGCGTTTTTGGAATTTGTCAATCGAACCGGTCTGGTGGTGGAAATGGGTGTAAAAGCCTGGATGTTTGCACTGGGAGCAGCCTTTCTTTCCATGGCAGCAATGGTTCTGCCGGTGTTCCAATATGCCAGTGTGACCATTGTGGATCATAAGCGGCAGCAGAATCGTGCTATAAAGCGATCGTGGTGGCAATGGACCTTTGTGGATATCATTCTGCTGGGAGTTTCGATTTATGGTTGGTATCAGTATAAGGGAGAGGAAGAATATCTGGCACAGCGGTTGCTGGAAGGCGCTGGCTTGGATCCCATGCTGTATCTGTATTCTTCGCTATTTATGCTGGGCGCCGGTTTGTTAATTTTGCGAGTGTTACCATGGGCTGTGCGCCTGGTCTTTTGGATTGGTAAAAAGTTCTGGCAGCCGGCAATGTATGCCTCATTTCTCAGAATGTTGAGAAGCCGTAGTAATCAAGGGTTTATGGTTGTCTTTTTGGTTTTGACAGTGGCGATGGGTATATACAGTACTCGAACGGCCAGAAGCATCAACGCCAATGCAGAAGATCAGATACGATATTTAGCGGGTGCGGATGTGGTTTTGCAGGAACAGTGGCGTGCCAAGTCCAGCGGAACATATATAGAACCGGATTTTCATAAATATGAAAAGATGGAGGGGGTGTTAAGTGCTGCGAAGGTTTTTGTTGATCAGAATGTATATACAGTTGCGGCCAATGGGCGCGGTAAGATTCTGAATACAACCTTGATGGGGATTAATACCAAAGACTTCGGTGAAACAGCATGGTTCAGGGAATCGCTGATGGAGACAGATTGGTATAATTATTTGAATTTAATTTCCCAGGATACACAGGCTATATTGATTTCTTCCAATATGGGGGAGAGTTGTGGCTATAAAGTAGGAGATACTTTGGTCTATTTCAATGGGAATAATGAGAAATGTACCGGTATGATTTATGGGATGGTGGACTACTGGCCATCTTACGTGGATGCATCTTGGAGCAGAGGAACAGACGGTGTTTATAAAGAGGAAGAACAGTATTTGATTGTGGCTCATTTATCTCAGCTGCAGGCCGAATGGGGGATTCAGCCATACCAAGTCTGGTTGGATGTGGAAGACTCTACCCAGTTCCTGTATGATTATATTGAGGAGTCCGGGACGGAATATACATTGTTCCAGGATACTCTGAAATTAATAGTCGAGTATAAAAATGACCCTATGTTTCAGGGAACGAATGGTATTTTGACGATTGGTTTTATTATCATATTGGTGTTATGTGCTGTAGGTTTTTTGATTTATTGGATTTTGTCTATGCAATCCCGAACACTGCAGTTTGGCATCTTCCGAGCTATGGGTATGTCCAGAAAAGAGATATGGTCTATGCTTCTTAACGAACAGTTTTTTATTTCAGGACTAGCCATTGTGGGCGGAATTGCGGTCGGTCAGAGTACAGCGGATATGTTTGTGCCCCTTATTCAAGTGGCGTATTCCAGCGCTCAAAGAGTAATTCCCTTGGAAATTATCAGTCAGGGAAGTGACTATGTACGATTGGGCGTGGTAATCGGTTTAATGATTGTGTGTTGTCTGGTGGTTTTGGGCGTTTTAACTTCAAAAATACGAATTGCAGAAGCGCTGAAACTGGGAGAAGATTAATAATTTTAGGAGCAGAGAGGAAATCTTTGCTCCATTTTTCTTGACAAACTTACCTGTCTGATATATAATGGATGTAATATAACAAGCGTTATATTATAAAGGAGGGGATTTTATGCCACCAGTAAAGAAAGTCAGTCGAGAGAGGATCATTGCCGCAGGCGTTGCGGTTGTGCGCCGAGAAGGCCTTGCCGGGCTCAATGCCCGTACTTTGGCCAGCGAATTGGGATGTTCCACCCAGCCTATTTTCAGCAATTTTGCATCCATGGAGGAGTTAAAGGTGGAAGTCATCCGCCAGGGTATGGCGTTGTATCATCAGTATTTGGCCCAGGAGATGGGTTCAGGCCAGTATCCGCCCTATAAGGCTGGTGGTATGGGTTATATTCGTTTTGCCAAGGAAGAAAAAGAATTATTTAAGCTGTTATTTATGCGGGATCGATCCCGGGAAGTTGTTGGGGATGATCGAGATGAAATTGCGGAGTTAATTGAGCTGGTACAAGCGAACACCGGCGCCAACCAGGAGCAGGCCTACTTGTTTCATCTGGAAATGTGGCTGTATGTGCATGGTATTGCATCCATGATCGCCACATCCTATTTGGAGTGGGATTGGGAGATGATCAGCCGGATGCTGAGCGACGCCTATCAGGGAATGAAAGGAAGGTTGGAATAATGGCAGCAATTATAACAAAGGGGTTAACGAAGCAGTATAAAGATGTAACGGCTGTGGATCAGTTGGATTTGACCATCGAAGACGGAGAGTTATTTGCCTTGTTGGGAGTAAATGGTGCGGGTAAAACCACCACCATCAAGATGCTGACCTGCCTGTGTGGGCCTACAGGGGGAGATGCACTGGTAAAGGGTTACAGCATCATGACGCAGGCCCAGGATGTAAAGAAGATGATTGGCGTTTCACCCCAGGAAACGGCGGTGGCCCCCAACTTGACGGTGCGGGAGAACTTGGAGCTGATGGCAGGTATTTATGGCTGCGACAAAGACCGGGTGACGGAATTAATTGAGCAGTTTGATCTCAACGCCATTGCCGGAAAACGGGCCGGGAAATTATCCGGAGGTTGGCAGAGGCGTTTGAGCATTGCCATGGCACTGGTATCGGAGCCGGGGGTGCTTTTTCTGGATGAACCCACCTTAGGACTGGATGTTATCGCCCGCAGCGAATTGTGGGACCATATCCGGGCGTTGAAGGGACATATCACCATTATCCTGACCACCCACTACATGGAAGAGGCGGAAAGCCTGTCCGACCGCATCGGTATCATGAAAAATGGCCGATTGCTGCGGGTGGGAACTGCAGAGGAAATGAAAGCCGCCGCCGGTACGGATAAATTTGAAGAGGCGTTTATTAAACTGGTAAAGGAGGGAAGGTGATATGAGAATGCTGACATTTGCGGGACGGACATCTAAAGAAATCCTGCGGGATCCGTTGACTGTTGCCTTTGGATTAGGGTTTCCTCTGGTGGTTTTACTGTTATTGAGTGCAATTCAGGGGAATATTCCGGTGAGTCTATTTGAAATACAGTCGCTGACTCCGGGTATTGCGGTGTTCGGACTTTCCTTTATGACCTTGTTTTCAGCCCAGCTTATTGCCAAGGACCGCAGCAGTTCGCTGATTCAGCGATTGTACACCACACCTCTAACCGCAGGGGATTATATTTTAGGATACACCTTGCCCTTGGTGCCCATTAGCGTACTGCAGAGTGTGGTCTGCTACTTGGCCGCAATATTGCTGGGGTTGGAGGTTACGGTGCATCTAATGGGGGCGATGATCATGATTATCCCGGTGTCGGTATTTTATATTGCCTTGGGGTTACTGTGCGGCAGTCTGTTTAACGACAAACAGGTGGGCGGCATTTGCGGGGCGCTGCTGACCAATTTATCTGCATGGCTGTCCGGCACCTGGTTTGATTTGAACCTGGTGGGTGGCGCATTCAAAAAAATAGCAAGTCTACTGCCATTTATGCATGCGGTGGAAATGGAGCGTGCGGTGTTGATGGGGGATTGGAGCGGCGTATTTCCCCATCTCTGGTGGGTACTAGGATATGGTTTTGCACTAAGTCTGCTGGCAGTGATTGTCTTCACGAAAAAAATGAAAAAATAATTTAAAAAATTCCAGCCACCAGCGTATTTTGTACGATAATATATAGTGGAGGGGATTTTTTTATGTATATCAATATTAAAGCACTGGTGGATGAGATGGATGCCCTGCACGCCGAGCTGGAATCGCTGCCCGAGGGCTGTCTCGTCACCCACAAACGCAAAAATGACATAAAATATTACGGTCACCAAATCACGGTGAACGGTAAGCATAAAGAAAAATATATTAAGTTGAAAGATTATCCTCGCTGGCGCATGCTGTTCAATCGCCGAGCGGCAGTAAATCGACGCCTGCGGGAAATCTATGG
>JAFUJY010000287.1 GCA_017467985.1 Bacillota bacterium | reverse complement strand
CTCGACTGCACGCAGTCGAGAAACCTTATCCCTGATAATTTTTATCTTCCAACAAGTTACTTCCTAATGCAGCGGCCACTGCCAATTCGTCGCAGCGGTTGTTGTAGGGGTTTTCCGCATGGCCCTTGACCCAGCGAAATTCCACCTTATGGGGCTCCATGGCTGCCAGCAGAGCCTTCCACAAGTCCACATTTTTGGCTTTTTCCTTGCGCTTGGCATCCTTATACCAGCCAAAACGCTGCCATTTGTCCACCCAGCCCTTGGTCATACCGTTGACCAGATACTGTGAGTCCGAATACAATACAATGTCGCAGGAGGTCTTCAAAGCCTGCAGCCCCACCACCGCCGCCAGGATCTCCATGCGGTTGTTGGTGGTTTTGCTGTAGCCGGCGGACAGCTCCTTACGAAATACTTCGCCGTCTTCCCGGGTATATTCCAAGATGACGCCATAGCCGCCGGGACCCGGGTTCCCGCGGCAAGCGCCATCTGTGTAAATCGTTACTTTCTTCATTTGCGAACCTGCCCACTGTAGTTGCCCAGAATCTTCCATTCAAGACACAACGGACGGATCTCCCGCAGGGCCTCCATCACCTTGGCATCATTCACATTGCCGGCGATATCAATAAAGAAGCTATACTCCCAAATCTGATTCTGAATGGGCCGAGACTCAATCTTCAGCATGTTCAGTTCATGACGGGAGAATACCTCCAGAGCATTGTACAAGGTACCCGGCTTATGGGAAACCTTCATATACAGGCTGATTTTATCTGCATTGGCGTTGGTCTCCATCACCTTAGATACCACGATAAAGCGGGTAAAGTTCTGCTTATTGTCCTGAATCTCTCGTTCCAGCACTTCCAGTCCATACAGCTGGGCAGCCTTTTCACTGGCCACACAGGCCTTGCTCTTATCCTGCAGATCCGCCACATGCTGGGCACTCTTGGCGGTGCTAAAGTACGGAATCAGATTCCAATCGGGATGGGCACTGAAAAACTCCTCGGATTGGGAAAATCCTTGGGCATGAGAATACACTTCGGTAATATCCTCAATCTTTGCCCCCGGCAGTCCCAACAGATTCTGGGTGATACTGACCACACCCTCCCGCACAATATACAACGGATAACGGCTCAGGCAATCATATACATCATTAATACTTCCTGTGGTGGAGTTTTCGATGGGCAGCACACCGTAGCGCACAACACCCTCATCCACCGCCTTAAAAATCTCGTCAAAGGAAGCATAGTTGCTGGCCTCGGTATGGGTACCGAAAAACTGTTCCATGGCCTCCTGGGTAAAAGAGCCGGGAACACCGTAATAGGCCACTTTCAGCTCACCCAAACGTCCCATCTCCCGCTTTTGATGTTCTTTGCCCAGGTCCATAATCTTCTGGAACAGTTCTGCCAAGGCCTGACGAAATTCCTCATCCCGATGGGGAAAACGGGCCTGAATCTGGGCAATGACCTGTTTTTCCCGCTCCGGGTCAAAAATCGGCTTACCCGTCTCTATTTTATATAGTGCCACATCTGTGGATATACGAATCCGTTCATCAAACAAATCCGCAATCTGTCGATCAATGGCATTTAACTTCTGTCTCGACTCTGCCAAATCCACTACTGCCATTATAATCCAGCCTCCTTCCAAGCATCATATACCGCAATCATGGCTGCGGCCTCCAGCACCGGGATGGCCCGGGGAATAATACAGGGGTCATGACGGCCCACAATCTCTAAGGTTTCCGGCTCCATGGTATCCAGATTCACCGTCTGCTGAGGACGGGAAATGGAAGGCGTGGGCTTAATCACCGTCTTAAAGGTGATGGGCACACCGTTGGTAATGCCCCCCAGGATACCGCCATTGTTGTTGGTGATGGTCCGAATCTGGCCATCCTCCACGGTATATCCATCATTAGCCTGGGCACCGGTCATACCAGCAAAAGCCTCTCCGCATCCAAAGCTAACCCCTTTCACTGCCGGGACTGAAAACAAAATCTGGGCCAAACGACTCTCCATGGAGTCAAAGAAGGGGTCTCCCAGACCGGCGGGTACGCCGATCACTGCGGTCTCCACAATGCCGCCCACAGAATTCAACTCTGCTCGAGCACTCTCGATGCACTGGGCGATTTTGTCTGCATTGTCCTGTACCAGTACGGGCACCTGCTGCGTGCCCAGTTCCTTTAAGGTCTCCGCCTTCAGATCCGCCAAAGTAAATGCGTCCTCTTCGATATGATGGAGCTTCACAATGTGGCTGCCCACAGCCACGCCCTTTTGCTCCAGGGCCTGTCGGCACAATGCACCGGCAAATACAATGGGTGCGGTAATACGACCGGAAAAATGGCCGCCGCCCCGAAAATCTTCAAACCCTTTGTACTTCACATGACCGGTATAATCCGCATGGGAAGGTCTCAGCAACAGCTTGGTCTTTTCATAATCCTGGGAGCGGGTATTCTTGTTAAAAATCACACCGCAAATGGGGGTTCCGCAGGTAACACCATTCCGAATGCCGCTCAGGATCTCCACCTGATCCGGCTCCTTACGGGTGGTGCCCAGCTTCTGCCCCGGTGCCCGGCGAGCCATCTGACGATTTACTTCTTCCATGTCAATGGCAAGGCCCGGTTCCAAACCATCTATAATTACACCAATGCCCGTACCATGGGACTCTCCGAAGATCGACACCTTGATACTGCGTCCATATACATTACTCATAGCAACCTCCAATTAAGGCAAAGTCTTCCCAAAAGGCCGGCCAGGACTTGCGTACACTCATGGCATCCGTCACTGTGATGCCTTTTTGTGT
>JAFUJY010000035.1 GCA_017467985.1 Bacillota bacterium | reverse complement strand
GGTCTGGTTACCTCTTTGGTGAATAACGTGATCATGCCTGTTATCAGCCTGTTCACCGGTAAGATCGACTTCACCAACATGTTCATCGCACTGGATGGTGTTCAGTACGAGACTCTGGCTGCGGCTCAGGAAGCCGGCGCCGCTGTTGTTGCATATGGCAGCTTTATCACCGCTGTAATCAACTTCATCATTCTGGCTTTGGTTGTATTCTTCCTGGTTAAGGGTGTAAATAAGATGGAAAAGTCCATGGAGAAGCCGGCTGAGCCCGCAGCTCCTGCCGCTCCCACCACCAAGAAGTGTCCTTACTTCCTGTCCGAGATTCCCATCGAGGCAACTCGTTGTGCTCACTGCACTTCCGAACTGCCTGCAGAAGCTTAACCCCATAAAAACACATACAAGAGCAATTACCCTTACTCAGGTAATTGCTCTTGTACTGTATTATCCGTATTGACCGGCGTCATCCGGGCAAAAAGAACCTGTCGTCCAATATGGGCTGTAAAAGTATAGTTACAAGTGGACAGACTGATGATCTTATCCGTCCGGCTCACCGTAACCTCCGGAAATTCATACCAGGAATTATCGATGATATAATCAATATAGTCCATATAGTCGTCATCATCAATAAAGTCAAACCGCAGATATTCTTCTTCGATCGTAGTCAAATAGGTTGAAATGATGTCACACCGATAGACCTGATCCGGTGTGATATACCAAAAATAGGGATTCTCCAATCCCACATCCTCATTCATGTAATTGTTGAGTTCTCCAAACATGGAGCCATCATTCATATTATGACCATAAATCACCAAGTTACGGCAGTCATCGGACATGCAGCGGTAATCCAAAAACAATGTCCCTGCATATTCATACTCACCGTATATATTGGTATGTAAATAATCCTCATTATCGTAGGACTGCACCACCGGATAGTTGATCTGGGCCGCCGGCATCAATAACCATCCATCAATATCCTCATTCAGTTCCAGCAACGGTGTAAAGTTATATTGCGGGATCTCCAAATGGGCCTCTAACTCTGAACTTTCCTTGCTTTCTTCTTTTTCCCCGGAAGTCTTATGGGGTGTTGCAGGAGACTGGGAAACCTCCTGGGGTTCCTTAGAAGACTCCTCCACAGGCGTTTGATAAAACATGTCCTGCAGCTGCGTCTGCACTTTTTCGTTATGAGCATAATTGCCCATGATCTGGATCAAATGTACTGCCGCATAAACAAATACCCCTGCACAAATGACAATAATCATATTTAAAAGCCAATTACTCTTTCTCTTACCAGCCATTCTCTCTCCTCCTTTATGTATTCTATATTATAAAGGATTTTTTTATGTGCGTCAATTATCTGCCTGAACATTACTGAAAATTTTAGGAGAATCCAAAACAATCCCTTTAGAAAACTTGCCCATTTTTTGAAATTCGTGTATAATATTGCTATTCTAAACTTAGAAAGAAGGAATATGTTTCATGAAAACCATCACCGGATATCTCAAACCATACACCGGTCGTATGATACTGGGATTTCTCGTTAAAGTATTAGGTACTTTTATGGATTTGGGCCTGCCCTGGGTTCTTGCATACATTATTGACGAAGTAATCCCCCAGGAAAGCTATAAACTCATCGCCCTGTGGGGTGTGGTCATGCTGCTTTTGGCGGTAGGCGCACGTATATTTAATGTAAAGGCCAATCAAATGGCGGCCAAAGTGGGACACGATTCCATCCTGTCCATTCGCCACGATCTGTTTGTGCGTATTCAGACCCTTTCCGGTCGTCAGTTGGACCAGCTGGGCATCGCTTCACTGATCTCCCGTATGACCACGGATACATATAACATTCACAGCACCATTGGCCGTCTGCAGCGAATCGGTGTGCGTGCTCCCATTATTCTGGTGGGTGGTATTATCATCACCTTCACCATGGAGCCGGTACTGACCGTGATTCTGCTGTGCTGTCTGCCCATCATCGGCGTGGGAATCTTCCTGATCTCCCGGATGGGCCTGCCCATGTACAAGGTGCTGCAGCAGAAGATCGACGCCATGGTTCGGGTGGTTCGTGAGAATATCACGGGCGTACGTGTTATCAAGGCCTTGTCCAAGAATGATTACGAGCGCCGTCGCTTTGCTGAAGTCAATCAGGCCGTATGCAGTCAGGATTTTAAGGCCAGCCGTACCATGGGTGCTATGAACCCCATGATGAACATGGTCCTGAACAGCGCCCTGACCGTTATGATTGTTGTGGGTGCTTACCGTGTCAATGATGGTTACACCGATGTGGGTACTATCATGGCATTCCTTTCCTATTTTACTATGATTCTGAACGCGGTCATGTCCATCAACCGAATCTTTATCGATCTTTCCAAGTCCTCCGCCTCCGCAGCCCGTATCCGAGAAGTCCTCAATACTCCCTATGATCAGCCTGTGCGCAATATCCCTGTGCAGGATTCAGAATATCATATCGAATTTAAGGATGTGACCTTCTCCTACCATCCCCACGGTGAGGATGAAGATGTGCCTGACTGTCTGTCTCACATTTCTTTTGCTTTGAAGCAAGGGGAAAGTCTGGGTATCATCGGGTCCACCGGCAGCGGTAAAACCACAGTTATTAACCTGCTCATGCGCTTCTATGATACCGACAGCGGTGAAGTGCTGATTCATGGCCGCAATGTACAGAATTTTGAACTGGCTGAACTGCGTAAAGACTTTGGCGTGGTATTCCAGAATGATATTCTGTTTGCGGATACAGTCTATGAAAATATTAACTTTGGCCGTGGCCTATCCCGGGAGGCGGTGCGGGATGCCGCCCAGTACGCTCAGGCCCTGCCCTTTATCGAAAGTCTGTCCACAGGTTTTGATTATGAAGTGGCCGCGAAAGGCGCCAACTTCAGTGGTGGGCAGAAGCAGCGTATGCTCATTGCCCGCTCTCTGGCAGCCCATCCGGAAATTTTGATTCTGGATGATTCTTCCAGTGCGCTGGATTATAAGACCGATGCAGAGCTTCGTAAAGCTCTGCGGGAGCACTTTGACGGTACTACCAATATCATTATTGCTCAGCGCATCAGTTCCATTTACCAGTGCGACCACATCATGGTACTGGAAGATGGACAGTGCGTAGGCTATGGCAAGCATGAGGATTTGATGGAAAACTGTGAAATCTACCGCGAAATCCACGAATCCCAGATGCGCGCAGAATAAAGAAAGGAGTGAAGAACTATGCCACCTCGTGCACAAGGTCCTAAAACGTTTGGAGCCGGCGGCGGTAAGCCCCAGGATGCAAAAGCTACACTCCTGCGCTTAGGTCGTTATTTATATCAGTATAAGTGGTTGTTCCTGGCAGCGATTCTGCTGAGTATGACCAGTAATGTATTTGCCCTTGTGGGCCCCATGCTCAGCGGCTACGCCATCGATGCCATTGAATTTGGTCAGGGGCATGTGGATTTTGAAAGCGTTTTCTATTATGCGGGCTGGATGATTTTGTTCTATATCGCCTCTGCCCTGCTCTCCTACGCCCTGTCCGTTCTGATGATGTATACCACCCAGAAGATTGTGGGACGTATGCGTAAGGATGTATTTGAAAAACTAATGAAGCTGCCTGTGGGATATTATGATCGGCACCTCACCGGTGATATCCTCAGCCGTATGTCCTATGACATCGATACCATCAATGTTTCCCTTTCCACCGATCTGGTGCAGATTTTCTCCAGCGTTATTACCGTCGTGGGTTCCTTTATCATGATGGTGGTGATTTCGCCCTATCTGGTCATCGTCATGCTCATTACTATCCCGCTGTCCATCCTGTACACCAAGCGCACCGCCAAGCGTCTGCGCCCCCTGTACGTAGCCCGTTCTGAAAAGCTGGGTGCCATGAACAGCTATGTGGAAGAAATGATCTCCGGCCAGAAAACGATCCGTGCCTATGCCCAGGAAAAAGTGGTTTCCGACAAGTTCGATACCATCAACCAGGCCGGTGCGGATGCCTATTACAACGCTGAATATAATGCCGCCGTAATGGGCCCCACCGTCAACTTTATCAACAATTTGTCTTTGGCGCTGGTCACCGTATTCGGTGCTATGCTCTTCCTGTTAGGGAAGCTGTCCATGGGTAATATCGGATCCTTTGTGCAGTACTCCCGTAAGTTCAGTAGTCCCATCAACGAAGCCGCCAACATCCTCGGCGAGCTGCAGTCCGCCTGCGCCGCAGCCGAGCGTGTATTCCGCCTGTTAGATGAAGAAGAAGAACCTGCGGATGTTCCCGGCGCCATCACTCCCGATCATGTGGAGGGAGATGTGGTTCTGGAAAATGTGGCCTTCCGTTATCTGCCTGATGTACCGGTTATTCACGATTTTAGTATGGAGGCCAAACCCGGCAATATTATCGCCATCGTAGGGCCCACTGGTGCGGGTAAGACAACCATTATCAATCTTCTCATGCGCTTCTACGACATTAACGATGGCAGCATTCGTCTGGACGGTGAGGAAATCAGTCACCTCACCCGCAGCGGTCTGAGAAAGTGCTTTGCCATGGTTCTGCAGGATACCTGGCTCTTTGACGGAACCATCTTCGAAAATATCGCCTATGGCCGTGAAGGCGCCACCATGGATGAGGTCGTAGCCGCCGCTAAAGCTGCCCGTATCCACTCCTACATCAAGCGTCTGCCTCAGGGTTACAACACCATGATCAATGGCGATGGTGTCAACATTTCCAAGGGCCAAAAGCAGCTTCTGACCATCGCCCGCGCTTTCCTGCTGGATGCCAAGATTTTGATTTTGGACGAAGCCACCTCCAATGTTGACACCCGTACCGAAATCCAAATCCAATCCGCCATGCAGCGCCTGATGAAGGGTAAAACCTGCTTCGTCATCGCTCACCGCCTCTCCACCATACGTAATGCCGACCTCATCCTCGTCATGAGAAACGGCAACGTAATCGAACAAGGCAACCACGAGCAACTCATCCGCGAGAAAGGATTCTATTATCAGCTTTATAATTCTCAGTATGAATAACCAGCCGGAAAAGTGGATGAAATATTTTTGTGCTTGCACAAAAACCATTTCGAACACTTGGACGGCGCCCCGGCATGAGGATGCAGCCACTTGTGGCTTTGGCCACAAGTGAGCGGAATCCGAATGGCGGGCAGGCTTGCGAGAGCTGAAAAGCAGCGACGCAAGCCGGGGTTATTCTATTGTTGCCGGGCAACTTATTATCGTAAATAACAGTTGC
>JAFUJY010000286.1 GCA_017467985.1 Bacillota bacterium | reverse complement strand
GTCCAGATCCACGGAATAAAAGCAGCCATCCCGCTCGTCCCAGCAAGATGTTCTCACAGCCTGAGCCAACTTTTCCGCCTGGACACGCCACTGAGCGGCCTTCTCCTCCTCACCGGCCAGTTCCCACAAACGGGCCAAAGCCAGTTCTTCGCGATACAGCAGGCAATTCAAGTACAATGCTCCGCTGCTGCGATCCGGCCTAAAATATACGATGGGTTCATTATCCACGCCCACAGCAAAGTCATTCTGCCAATAGGCCAGTCCCGTCTCGGCGTGGGTGGATTCATTCACATACCACAGCACAAACTTTTCCAACAAGAGCAGTTTGTCCTTCAGCCAGGTCAAATCTCCGCACTTTTCCACAGTATACACTGCATGCTGAGCCAGCATGGGCTTATGATTATTTTTCTCCCAGTAATCCCGCTCGGATTCCGGCAAAAAAACATCATTGGTGATTAAAATAGGCATCTTGCCCTTTTCATCCATATGATCCAGGAAGTTCAGGATACAACCTTTTTCGTATTCCAGGCTCCGTCCCTGCACATTATCGTCTGCCTCAGCCTGGCCTATGGCAATGCATGTCCACCAGGAATCCCAGTCCCACAAAGTGGTGGCATAGGTATCAGACCCGGGTACGATATAAGGGTATTTTAAAATACCGCCCGGCTCCCGCTGCATTCTGGCCAGATTTTCTTTTACATAAGACTTAACATTTTCCCACATGTTCTTTTCTTCCCTTCATGATGATATATAGAACTGTCCCTGCGGCGGCCACAATCAGCGTACCACCGGCAGTAAAGAACGGAATTCTCGGACCGGCCTCATAAGCAAACCCGGCAAACAGGGCGCCGCACACCTGACCAAAGGAGCGCATGGCATTGTAAAATCCCATGACAATATTGCTTTTTTCCTTGGGAGCACCACTGGCCACGATGGACTGCAGCACCGGCACGCAGACGGAGTTCATGCTCAGATATACCACGGTCAAAATAATAAACGGCACCACCCCATCACTCAAAATTGCGCCAAAAAGTGCCACTGCACTGGCGGTCAAAATCTTCACTTCTGACTTGGCCACATTGGTCTTTTTTAAGATATACATGCACAAAGTCATGTTGGCAACCAAGGAAATCGACCCGGTAATGGCCTTAATCACACCATTATACATCGAAGTAAAACCAAACTGATCTTTAATATAATAGTTAAAACACTGGTCATAGGCGGTAAATGCAAAATTACTCAGGAATACCACCGTAAAAAGCACCGCAAATACCACGGTCATGAACTGCCCTGCCGACATAAAAGCCGCAAAGGGGTTGGCCTTTTTTACCACCTGCTTCATGGGAACTTTACCGGCGACATTCTTGCGGTCATTCTTCAAACAGAAGAAAAACAAAAGACCGGAAATGGCCAGGGTGCCCGCCTGCACTCCAAAGGCCAGGTTCACCGACACCTCCCCAAAGAGGCCGCCGATCAGATAACCAAAGGTGGCTGCCACCGTGGTTATCGTGGCCTGAATGGTCAAGTTCCGTCCCCGCACCTTTTCATCGGACATATTGACTGTGTAGGTCAGCATGCACACACTCACACCACTGACAAAAAATCCGGATGTGCATCGGGCAATCATGATGGTCAACTCCGTCGTACCCAGGCTGAACAATATCTGACCAAAGGCATAACCCACACTGCCGATCAGCAGAATCGTACGGCTCTGCACATAGTCTGCCAACTTTCCCCAAAAAGGCGAAAACAAAAAACTAAAGCCTGCCATCCCGGCAAAGGCCAGTCCAAACATGTAATCTCCCAGTTCCAGATTTTTTATAATTGTAGGCGTTACCGGATGGGCAAAATTGGCCGCCAAGAAATGCAGACACACTAATATAAAAAAGAATAATAATTGGGGCTTCTGCTTTTTCACAGTGAAATCCCTCCAAAAATTGATTTGCATCTATTGTACCATTTCCTGTCCAGTCCGTCAACAATTTACTTGACAATGATTGACCCACTGTGTATAATCAAGGCTAATCCTATTAAAAAGGAGTGAACTTATGCGTATTTATTTGATTCGTCACGGAGAAACCGATTGGAATCGGGATCTGCGATTCCAGGGCCGACAAAATATTCCTTTGAATGATCATGGACGGGCCCAGGCTGCTGCAGCTGCTGAAGCTCTAAGAGAAGTCCCACTGGGTCTGATCGCGGTCAGCCCCTTAGACCGGGCTCAGGAAACTGCCCGCATTATCGCTCAGCACCATGCTGATGCTCCCTTTATTACGGACCAGGACTTGATCGAGCGGGATTATGGCCTTCTATCCGGTCTTCCTAAGCAGGCATTGGAACAATTTCAGGCTGAGGGGAAGCCAACACTGGCAGAACCCTTGGAAGAATTATGTCTGCGTTCTTTTCATACAGTCCAAAAATATACACCACTGCCCCATGAACACATTCTGCTGGTCACCCATGGGGCCTGGATCAATGCTCTTGTGGCCCATCTAACCAACTTTGCCATGGGATCTAATAAGACCTGGCTCAAAAATGGCGGAATTACTATAGTGGATGAAAATATGAATCTGCTCCAGTACAACTTGGGGCCTGAAGAATTTGTGTTTTAAAATTATAAGAGTGTTACTCTGTTGAATCAGGGTAACACTCTTTTTGGGATCTTCTGTATGCCCGGCCCCTCTTTTTTCGCATTTCTTGGGGGCAGGCAGACGAATTTTGAGATTTTCGTATGCCTGGCAGACGTTTTCCGTGATTCCTGTATGCACGGCAGACGCTTTCCGCAAATTCCGTCTGCCATCTCTGCCATCACCCTCACTTCACATAAAACCGATCGATCTTCACCACGGTCCGATACTGACTACCCAGGTTTCGTACTTTTTCCCGAATCAATTTTTTGGCTTTATCATCAGAATCTGCTACCTCCTGGGGAACCACCGCATCAAACACCAGATTGGTGTGGGTCGGTCCTTCCACCATACGAAAATCATGCACCGTAATCTGAGGATGGATCTCCTTTACCAGCGCCTCCACCTTGATGCGCATGGCCTGCACCATCTCATCGTCATCCGCAATGGGGTCCATATGAATGACCGCTTCACAGCCCAACTTTTCCTGCAGTTCTTGCTCGATGCGGTCGATCAAATCGTGCAGTACGTAAATATTGCCCTCTCCGGAAACCTCTCCATGGAGGGATATCAAACTGTGTCCCGGGCCATAATCGTGGACGATCAGATCATGAATGCCCAAAATTTCCGGGTGAGAACGCACGATTTTCTCAATGGCTTGTACATATTCCGGATCCGGTGCCATACCCAGCAAGGGGCTGACTGTTTCCCGGAAGGACTTTACGCCGGTGTACAGAATAAACAAGGCAACCAGCAGACCACTCCAACCATCCAGATTGATCTCAAACAGCAGATAGATTAAAGTACACACCAATACCACACTGGTGGCGATGGAGTCGCTTAAACTATCCATCGCTGTGGCCTTCATGGCGGCAGAGTCGATTTTCCGGCCAATCCGACGGTTAAAAAAGCTCATGTACAGCTTCACACCGATGGATACCAGCAAAATTACCAGTACTAAACCGCCGCCCGTCATGTCCTCCGGGTTCAAAATTTTGTTCACGGAAGTTTGCAGCAGCTCCACCCCCATCAACAAAATCAAGAAGGATACCACCAGCCCGGCGATATATTCATAACGGCCATGTCCAAAGGGATGGTCGCTGTCTGCCCGCTTGGCGGCAAATTTGAACCCGATCAGGGTGACCACCGAGGACCCTGCATCCATCAGATTGTTCATGGCATCCGCCGTGATGGCGATGGACCCACTGATAATACCCGCCGCATACTTAAATGCAAATAAAATCACATTCAGCACGATTCCTGCAATACTGCATAAAATACCATAAGAACCGCGGACCCGCGGTTCTTCGATTTTTTTGTAATCTTTAATAAATAGTCTGACTAGTAAACCAATCATACATTAGCTCCTGGTTTTGATTTTTTTCACCATGGGCATGAACACCAAAGCACACACAGCAGCTATGGCAGCAAAGATACCGAACAGGCTAAACGCCAGACCATAACCACCCCAGATGTCCACAAACGCACCCATAATCACCGGACCTGCGGTCATACCAATCCCATATACTGCCTGATACAATCCCATGGCAGTGGACTTTTTCTCCGGCGCAATGTACTGAATACAGCTTGCCATAAGCACAGAAGTCAAAATGGCATTGGCGAAACCACCGATGATCTGGGCGGCATACATCACCCACATATTGGGCGTGAAGCCAATCATCACACAGTACAGAGTGTAGAGCAAAAATCCGGCGGCAATCATATTCTTGCGCTCCCGCTTGCCTGCCCAAGCACTATTGATAAAGAATACCGCACCGATCTGGGTGGCTGTAAACAGACAGGAACTCACACCGATTTCCACTGCATTGGCCCCAAGACTTCTGGCCACATCAGAGGTAAAGGAAAAGGCTGTACCCTGCCCCAGCATCTGCAGAACCGCCGCCAATAGCGCCGGCAGCAGCACAGACATGTCCATAAATACCTTCAGCAGTTCTTTGGGCTGCATAGGCTTTCGCTTAGAGTCATTCTCTTTAATAAAGAAAGACAGGAAGATGGCGATAAATCCCGTGACGCAGCTCATGAGCAGCGGTGCCTGATATCCCCAAACCGTCGCCGTGGCACTGCCCAGGAAAAATGCCAGCAATTTACCGGAATTGTTAAATCCGTTAATCTGTGCAATGGCCTTGCCGCTCTCCTCCGGCTTAAAATAACCGGTATACATTACGGTGAATGCCACCCATGTGGAGGCTGCCACACCCGCCAGCACACGGAAGAAGAACATCAGCGGCACATTTTGTGTCATATACAACCCCAATGAAGACACTGTTGTGAAGAAACAACCCGCCCGTACCAGAAAACGGTAACGACCGGACATGTCTGCAAAAATCCCCAGGGGGATACGGATGCACAGCTGGGTGAATCCGTAACATCCCACCAAAAAACCAATCAGTGTGGCAGTCAGACCCAGCGTACGCAGATAGGGCGTAAAGAAGGGAACATGACAATATTCCGACGCCCAAAAAAACGTAGTGGCCAGGCCAAATATCCAACGTATTTTTTTCTGATCCATTTTTACTTTAATAATACTCTGCGAACGGCATCCTTCCAGCCGTCGTATTTTTCCCTGCGGCGTTCGTCGCTCATCTTAGTTACATAGGAACGATACTCTCTGTCCTCAAAAACAGAAGCGTCGTACAATCCCAAACCAAACCCCGCCGCCAGACCTGCACCCGTTCCGGAAATTTCTTCGTTTTCAGCCGCATATACCGGTGCATTCAGCAGGTCACTTTGGAACTGCATCAGGAATTCACCACGGCTGGCACCGCCATCGGCCCGCACTTCTGCCACCGGGAATCCGGATTCTTCCTGCATCAGGTACACGATATCCGCCACCTGATAAGCGATACATTCATCCACTGCCCGTACCAATTCGTTTTTGCCGGTCTGACGGCCCATGCCATAGATCATGGCCTTGGCCTCCGTATCCCAATAGGGAGCGCCCAGTCCTGTAAAGGCCGGAACAATATAGGTGGTATCGTTTTCCGCTGCGGCAAAAGCCATGGCATCTGCCTGACCGGCATTTTCCAGCAGCCCCAGATCCTTAATGGCCCAAGTCATTACTGCACCGGTATAATTGATGTTGCCTTCCAGAACATACTCTGCCTTGCCGCCAATCTTCCATGCCAGGGAAGTCACCAGGCCCTTTTTACTCAGCACCGGTGTCTCACCGATGTTCATCATAATAGAAGAACCGGTACCATAGGTGGTCTTCATCTGACCGGGCTTACGGCAGCCATGACCAAACAGTGCTGCATGGGAGTCGCCCAGCACACCGTGGATCGGTACCGAAGCTTCCAGCACACCTTCAAAGTCTGTCATGCCAAACAGGCAATCTGAATCACTGATTTCCGGCAGCATTTCCGGCTTGATACCATACCAGCTGCACACATCCTCATCCCAGCTCAAAGACTTTAAGTTCATCAGCTGGGTACGGGAAGCATTGGAAACATCCGTCTTAAAGGACTTGCCGCCGGTGAGACGCCATACCAGATAACTGTCCATGGTGCCGCACATAAAGGTACCAGCTGCGGCTGCAGCCTTGGCATCCTCACGGTTTTCCAGGATCCAGGCGATCTTACCTGCAGAAAAATAAGGAGACAGTCTCAAGCCGGTCTTTTCCTGCACTGCATCTGCATGCCCGGCAGCTGCGATTCGCTGACAAATGGCTTCCCCTCGTCCACACTGCCATACAACCGCATTACCAAAACTCTTACCGGTATTGCGATCCCAGGCCAGGGCGGTTTCCCGCTGGTTACTGATGCCCACGCCGGCGATGTCACAGGACTTTACGCCGCTCACTTCCAGCAGCTGACGCACCACATCAATCACATTGGCATAGATTTCCTCGGGATTATGCTCCACAAATCCATTATCTAAAATAATCTGCTCATGGGATTTAGAAACACGCTGGAGGCGGTTTCCCGCCTCATCCAGCAGCATTGCCTTAGTCCCTTGAGTACTCTGATCTAAAGCAATAATATATTTCATTTTTACACCAATTCCTTTGCCTTTGCCACGATGCCTGCAGCATTCAGTCCATAATGATCAAAAATCTCCTGGGACTTACCGGCTACACAAGGAGCATCCGGCAGGGTCATCATGGCCATCTTTACCGGATGGCTAGTCATCACAACCTGGGCCACCAGCCCTGCCAGACCACCAATGGGTCCATGTTCTTCGATGGTGATGATAGCCTTGGTCTCCTGGGCAGCCTTTACGATGGCAGCCTCATCCAGGGGCTTGATGCAATACATATCCAGCACACGGGCGCTGATACCCTCAGCGGCTAACAGCTGAGCCGCCTGTTTGGCAGCCAGCACCATTTCACCGCAGGCGATAATGGTAATGTCGGTACCATCGCATACTACGGTGGCCTTGTCCATTTCAAAGGGTACATTGCCCTCTTCGTATACGTCCTCCACCGGATTACGACCGGTACGGATGTAGGCAGGATCGGTATCTGCCAGCAAAGCCTCGGTCAGCTTACGGGTCTGATGACGGTCACTGGGCAGGTATACTCGCATACCGGGGATAGAGCCCATGGTGGCGATATCCTGGGCGGAGTGATGAGTCATACCCAGTGCACCATAGCTTACACCGCCGGAAACACCGATCAGCTTCACATTGGTGTGGGAATAGGCCACGTCCACCTTTCCCTGCTCCATGCTTCTGGTGGACAGGAAACAAGCGGGAGAGGCCACATAGGGCTTCTTACCGCAGGCTGCCATACCCGCCGCGATGGATACCAGGTTCTGCTCTGCGATACCTGTCTCCACAAACTGAGCCGGGAAGTTATCTGCAAAAGGTGTCATGGAAGAAGATCCACGGGAGTCGCTGCACAGTACAACCACATCCTTATCATCTTTTGCGTGCTCCATCAGCACGTCGCAGATGATCTGCTTATTTGCAATCTTATTCATTTGCAGCTGCCTCCTTTGCCTTTAATTCTGCCATGCCCTGCTCATACTCAACGGCACTGGGCACCTTATGATGCCAAGCCGCCTTGTTTTCCATAAAGGAAACACCGCAGCCCTTGGTGGTATCCGCAATGATCATGGCGGGCATTCCCTTTGTGGCCTTCGCTTCATCAAAGGCAGCGATCAGGGAATCAATATTGTTGCCCTCCGCATGGATCACATGCCAGCCAAAGCTGCCAAAGCGCTCATCCAGGCTGTCATGATGCATTACATCTTCGGTACAGCCGGAGATCTGCAGACGGTTACGGTCCACAATCGCAGTCAGATTGTCCAGCTTGTAGTGGCCGCCGGCCATAGCGCCTTCCCAAACGGAACCCTCCGCCAGCTCGCCGTCACCCATAACCGTGTATACACGATAGGGCGCATTGTCCATCTTGCCGGCAAGAGCCATGCCCACTGCCACCGGCAGGCCATGACCCAGAGAACCGGAATTCATCTCAATACCATTAATCTTGTTATTGGGATGACCGATATACTTACTATTATACTGGGAGAAGGTCTCCAGATCGGACTTGGGGAAGAAACCGCAGTCCGCCAGAATACAGTATAAAGACTCTACAGAGTGACCCTTACTCAGGATAAAACGATCACGATTGGGATCATTTACCTTGTCCGGGCCCACATTCATTACATGATAATACAATGTGACCAGCACGTCACATACGCTGAAGTCGCCGCCGATGTGACCGGCCTTGGCACGATAGATCATATCCAGAACATCCTGACGGATCTGGAATGATTTTGCTTTTAAGTTCATATGATTTTCCTTTCCAGGGAGAAGCCGGCAACCTTGTTTACAATTTAGTGGTTGCCGTTTGGCAACATTTTTTTATAGTTCTGCGTTGCATGGCAACACTTTTTTCCACTTTCCTGTTGCCATGCAACGATTTTTCTCTGTTTTACGTTGCCAATGGACAACGCTTTTTCATCCTTTTACGTTGCCACTTGCGAATTACTCTCCTCTAATATATGCCTTTACTTCTTCTTCGATAGGATCGTACAGATCGGGCTTAATGCCGATGTACTTACAAGCTTCGTACAGCACCGGAACCACATTCTTGTGGATACCTACACAGTGATGAATGTAAGGTCCGCAAACGATCTTGTCTTCCAGACGCTTCAAGTTTTCTACTTCAATCCATACATAAGTACCCTTGGTGTAAGGACCTTCTACGCCCTTGGCATTACCCAGCAGCAGGGAGTACTCGCCATTGTCGCCATCGAAACGGCACAGAGTCATTTCGCCGTGCTTAGCCTCAGCCTCAACCGCACCGGGATGATCAAATGCCAAAGGATAACCGATGGTGGGCTTTTCCTTAGCAACGGAAATGGGCCAAGGACCGCAGTGCTGCAGCAGCTCGCCATTTTCATTGTCAGGGTGACGAACGGTCCAGTCTGCGAAGAAGCCTCTTGCCTCGTCCATACCGGCAGCTTCCACCATAACAGCGGTGATAGCACCGTGGATATCGGTCTCACATACAACCGGGATACCCTCTTCGTTCAGCAGAGAGTTGGCTGCACAGGGCATGATACCGATCTCGCCCTGCAGAGCGTTCCAGCACTGAATGGCAATGGCATTACAACCGTACTTCGTGGCCAGATTCTTCATGGCAACCTTCAAAGCCGCAACATTTTCCATCTCGTCGGGCTTAATGGCTACGCACATATTGCAATGAACATAATCCAGCACCTTGGCAACCTCAGTACCCTCTTCCTTAGCAGCCTTGATGGCATCTACCAGCTCCGGCATGGGGATGGGAGACAGCTGAATGTTGAACTTCTCCAGCAGTTCGCCCTCATTACACATGGTGGACCAGAAATCAAAGGGACGGGGAGCGATCTGCAGAATGCGGGTATTACGGAATACCTTAACCACATTACATACAGCCAGGAAATCCTTTACGCCGCGCTCAAACTCCGGATCGGTCAGACGGCAGTTGGTCATGTAGGTGAAAGGAACCTGGAAACGACGCAGAACCTTACCGGTGGCGAACAGACCACACTGGCTGTCACGCAGACGGATACCGTTCTCATCGGGACGCTCGTCACGGGGCCCCCACAGCAAAACGGGAACATTCAGCTCACGAGCCAGTCTTGCCACTACATACTCAGTACCAAAGTTACAATGGGGCAGGAACAGGCCGTTTACGCCTGCAGCCTTAAACTTTTCAGCCACTTTGATACGATCATTATCATCGTACAGCAGACCTTCTTCATTAATGTCAGTGATGTCCACAAATTCCACACCCAACTCAGTCAGGCGCTCTCTTGTCAAATTTGCGTACTTGATTGCATCCGGTGCACTAAAAATGCTCCGACGGGTGGGCGCAAAGCCCAGAACTACTTTTGCCATAATTTTAGTCTCCTTTATATTAAATTATTGAATACTTTCCCAAATGGTTCTCAGATACTTCAGAGCCAGCGCGCCCTCTGCGGCGATATCATCGGCGCCGCCTTCGATACTTACGCGAGCGTCATAACCGATACCCTTCAGGCAGGTAAAGAACTGCTCATAATCATCGGGCTGACCCGGCAGGGGGTAACGTCTCTTATGCTTGGAAGCGATGTGGGTATGGGCGATCTCGCCGATACGGGTAATGTCACTGATGGGTTCATTGTCCGTAGCCACATGGTAAAAGTCACTGAGCAGCTTTACGCTGTCCATGTTCACATCGGCCACCAGCTGGGCACCTTCACACATGGAGTTAATGTAGTTACACTCTCTGCGGTTCAGGGGCTCAATTACGATGGTCAGACCATACTGGGCTGCGATTGCACCGATGGCCTTGGTCACTTCCACCAACTGACGATAGCCCTCGAAGAAGCTCAGGCCTTCCGGACGTCTGCGGGCACCACCGCTGCCGAATACTACAACCTGTCCGCCCATCTTCTGCAGACGAGTAAAAGCACGATGCAGATATGCATCTCTTCTGACCGGATCTGCCTTGTCACCGATCAGTGCCAGGTCGCCGGGGAACAAACCGTTAAAAGCAGGGGTCTCCATACCCACTTCTTTAATCTTCTTCAGGTTTGCCTCGAACTCCTCATCGCTCCAATTATGGATGGCTACAACACCCATTTCCAGATAATCGCTGCCAATTGCCTTAGCAACTTCCAATCTGTCCATTCCGCCACACAATCCAAACTTCATAATGACCACTCCTTTTCACTTAATATTTAGTAATCTTAAGTTGACATTTACTTTTTAACCTTTTATAATAAATACATCTATAGAAGGGAGGTTACAACCCATGTCTATCACTGCAAAAGAACTGGCGGCCCTTTTGAATCTTTCCCCGGCGGCTATCTCCATGGCACTGAATAACAAGCCGGGAGTCAGTACCGCTACCCGCCGCAAAATCCTGGAAACCGCCAAAGCCCACGGCTACGACTTTACCCGCATCGAGGAAAAACAGGAGACCCACAGTCTCAACGGCACCATTCACTTTTTGATTTACAAGAAAAGCGGTGCCATTGTATCCGATACTCCTTTCTTTGCCCAACTCTCAGAGGGCATCACTGAAGGCTGCAAAAACGCCGGATACAACTTAAATATTAACTATATCTATGCCCACGAGGATGTGCCCCGGCTGCTAAACCAGCTCCACCCCCATAGCGGCGTTATTTTGCTGGGTACGGAGATGACCGCCGCAGACTATGAGCCATTTCGCAAACTCCCGGTGCCCATCGTGGTGTTGGATACGTATTTTGATACCATCCAAACCGACTATGTACTCATCAATAACACCCAGGGCGCTTTCCTGGCGGCAGATTATCTGATCAAACGCTGTCAGTGCCAGCCCGGCTACCTGCGCTCCTCCTACCCCATCGGCAACTTTGATGAACGGGCCAATGGATTTTACCAGGCCATCCGCCAAAACGGCATGTCCACCTCCAAAAGCATCGTCCATTCCCTGACGCCTTCTGTGGAAGGAGCCTATGCAGATATGTGCCAGCTCCTGGACCAACAGGAAAGCCTGGCCCGCTGCTACTTTGCAGACAACGATGCCATCGCCGCCGGCGCTATGCGCGCCCTTAGGGAATACGGATACCGCATTCCCCAGGATATTTCTGTGATTGGTTTTGACGACCTGCCCATGTGTAATTATATCGATCCTCCCCTGACCACCATTCAGGTGTCCAAGGAATATATGGGTAAAATGGCCGCCCATCGACTAATTGAACTGATCCTGGACCCCCATGCTCCTTGTACCAAGACTCAGCTCTCCACCAAGCTGCTGCTGAGAAAAAGCGTTATTTAGCAAAATCCTCCAGCTTGGCATAAAAATCTTCCATAATAAAGTGATTGTCCATCGTCTCATAAACCTTTATGGGACGATTTTTCCCTGTATGGACATACTTCATATTGGCATCAAACTCCGGTGCGGGCCGCCAGGTCCACTTACCGCAGTCCTCATACAGCATGACGCCCACCGCAGGCGAATCTCCCAGCACCCGGTATTCCGCCGGACGCTTGATTCCTTCATTATTAAATGAAATCACATTGTCCACCAGGTATTCTCCCACCTTACCATGGGGCTTCACCTTACGGGTCATCTCCGCAAAAGTCACCGGCATCATACGGTACACATTTCGGGGAATCTGCCACAGCTCCAGACTGGACTTCATAATTACATTGGCCGAAGGAATGTCGTTGCTGAGGTTATATTCATTGCAGCCACTGGGCCAATCACCGCCGCCAATCCAGATCACCTTAATGTCCTTCTTGGCAATCTCCGGCTCCAGTAACAGTGCCGAAGCCATGTCTGTCAGCGGACCCAAAAAGGCGATATACAAAGGACGATCATCCGCCTTCATGGCTTCCTGGATGATAAACCGCGCACCCGCAGAATCCACCGGTGTAGCCTCATCGGGCATGGCATGGGTCGCGCCCTTTTCCACCCGTACGCTGTCCTGCATATTCATCATGTTCAGCAGCAGCATGACTTCATCATAGCTGTCTTCCAGCGAATGGTCCGACTTACGGTCTCCAAAATGGGCGGGAACAATCCCCCGCAGATCAAAAGACTCTGTCAGCAGCGCATGCACAATGGCAAACTGATCATCCACTTCATTCTTGGCATCCGTATTAATAATCACTCGTTTTTTCTTTGCATCCGGAATATGAAAAACCATTACAAACACCTCACTTCGTTTTTTTATGATACTATATGACTTTGGGACCCGCAAAACACTCATAAGCAGCCATTTTTCACAGAAAAATGAGCGGATTATGAGTGTTTTAGGCTTGCGAGAGTGCGCAGCAAGCAGCAAGCCGTATCATAGTGGGGGGGAGCAAAATACCTTTTGACCCCCACTTCTTATTATAAAATGAGTGTTTCTGAATTTCAATTGATAATTAAGTATTTTTGCCCCTTACGGCAACTTAATTTACTTAATTTTATTGAACCTCGGCCATTCCCACAATGCATTTTTCCAACAAGGCCTGGAAATCCGCCGCACGTCGCTTACCGATTTCTTCCACCTCGGTATGATTCAGAGGCTGATCCAACACCCCCGCTGCCATATTGGTAATACAGCTGATACCAGCCACACGCATGCCCATATGCCGGGCCGCAATGGCTTCACACGCAGTACTCATACCCACCGCATCGGCCCCGAGTGCCCGCATCATACGAACCTCCGCCGGCGTCTCATACTGTGGACCGGTGGTCTGCAGATATACGCCTTCCTTCAGCCCCTCGGTGCTGCGGCGAATCACATCGCACAACTGCGGATCATACACCCGGCTCATATCCGGAAAACGGGTGCCCAGTTCTGGGTTACTGGGTCCCAACAAGGGTGACGGCACCAGGGTGGCAATGTGATCGGTGATCATCATAAAATCTCCCACATCAAAGGAGGTATTGACACCGCCGGCGGCATTGGTCAACAATAACCGTTTTGCCCCCATTTTACCCATCAGACGAATAGGAAGCACCACATCCGACATAGAATATCCTTCATAATAGTGAACTCTGCCCTGCATCAAAACCACCGGAACATCGCCCACATATCCCATGACAAAGCGGCCCTTGTGCCCGGACACAGTGGACACGGGAAATCCCTTGATCTCATTATAGGAAATGGTGCAGACGGTGTTAATTTTATCCGCATAGGCTCCCAACCCGGACCCCAGCACCACAGCCTGTTCCGGCACAAAATCTGTTATTCTTCGTATTTGCGCTAAGCACTGTTCCAATCTTGACTCCATTCACAGCACCTCCTCTTTTATTATCTTATCATAAATAAATAGGAATTTCAACAGAAAAATGAAAGTGACGATTCACCCGGCCGGGCAGATGAGTTCTCGGATTTTCGTATGCCTGGCAGATGTATTCCAGGATTTTCGTATGCCTGGCAGATGTATTCCAGGATTTTCGTATGCCTGGCAGACACGATTGCAGATTCTCGTATACCCGGCCCCTCTTTTTCTGCATTTTCTGGGGGCAGGCAGATGTTTTTTTGAGGACTTGTATGCCTGGCAGATGTAATTGAAGATTCTTGTATGCCTGGCAGATGTATTCTCGAGATCTTGTATGCCTGGCAGACACAATTGTAGATTCTCGTATGCCTACCCCCTCTTTTTCTACATTTTCTGGGGGCAGGCAGATGGTTTTTTGAGAACTTGTATGCCTGGCAGATGTAATTGAAGATTCTTGTATGCCTGGCAGATGTATTCTCGAGATCTTGTCTGCCTGGCAGATGCGATTGTAGACTCCTGTATGCCCGGCAGACACAATTGATGCTTCTCGTATGCCGCGCAGTAGACTTTCCTGCTTTTTCGACTGCAGGGCAGACGTTTTCTATATTTTCCGTATGCCTAGCAGATACAATTGAGGATTCTTGTATGCCAGGCAGACGTATTCTCGAGATCTTGTATGCCTGGCAGATGCGATTAAAGATTCCTATCTGCCAGGCATACACAATTAACACTTCCCGTATGCCACCCAACTACCTCCCCCCAAAAAATCACCAAAACTATTTGCATTTTTCTGATTATTCTGTTATAATAAAACAAAAAAAGGAGGTACTCTATGCGCACATTACAACAAGTTATAACTGAATTATCTAATATTCCTGCCGGTTGCTTGATTTCTCGTACGGATCGCCCGACGCCTCGCTACTTTTACCACTACTACGATCATGGCGATCGTCATCAACCTCAAGTTCCGGAGCATTTGGTTGCCCAGGCCATCGCTATGGATAAGCATTTGGCAGCTTTGATGGAGGAACTGAGTTTTCATCAAAAAAGGCTTGCTCCTGAGAATGTCCGTCAGCTTGCAAATGAAATCAGGGCCAATCGCCAACGAGTTTTGGCCCGCATTATTGCAGATCATAGGCCTTATACAGAAAAACATAATATTTATACCCTTCATGGAGATTATGTGGCTTCGAAGACGCAGGCTTTACTTTCTATGATTTTGGACAAACTAAAGGTAAAATATCATTATAAGAAACCGCTTTATATTACCAAGACACGCTCTATCTTGCCCACCTTTACGCTCATGATCAATGGCAAACCTTACTATTATGAACATCTTGGGCAATTTCAGGATGCAGAGCATTTTGCTGCATGGCAAAAACGGCTGCAAGACTATCATTCTCTTGGCATTTATGAGGGTAACCAGCTATTAATTACAACTGAAAACGACAATATATTGGATTTATTAAAGATCCAAAACACCATTCAGGATTTTATCCGTTCCAAAATGTAACCAAGAGACAGCTCGGCTGTCTCGCTTTCGGCATATCTGTCCCTTTGATACATTTTGAATGGCTATTGACAGAATCGGAAATATTCGCTATACTTACATTCAGAATTGATTTCAGAAAGGCGGTGCATTCCGTGAAACTCAACTACAAACGTACGATTTTAATTGGTCTTGCCTTTATGTCCATTTCGGTCTTTTGGCAAGTCTATGATACCATGGTTCCCCTGGTACTGAAGCAAAGTTTCCATATGGGTGATACTGTTTCCGGCATTATCATGGCAATGGACAACATTCTGGCCTTGTTCCTGCTGCCTATCTTTGGTAATCTGTCCGATAAGACCAACACCCTTCTGGGTAAACGTACACCCTTTATTATTGTGGGTACTGCCCTGGCGGTCATTTTCATGCTGATGCTGCCCATTGCAGACCGCATGCTGAACCTGACTTTCTTTATTGTGGCTCTGTTCCTGACGCTGATTTCCATGGGCACCTACCGTTCACCGGCTGTTGCCCTGATGCCCAACTTGACACCCAAGCCGCTGCGCTCCAAGGCAAATGCAATTATTAACCTGATGGGTGCTGTGGGTGGTATTATTTCTCTGTTGATGATCAAGTTCCTGGTTCCCGCAGGCGAGCGTCCCGACTACTTCCCGTTGTTCCTGGGTGCTGCCATTGTGATGGTTGTCTGCGTAGTTGTTATGGTTCTCACCGTTCCGGAAAAGAAGCTGGCGGCTGCCATTGGTGTGGAAAATGAAGATGAACCCACCGATACCACCGCAGAATCTGCCGGCAAGATGCCTAAGGATGTTTTCCGCAGTTTGATCCTGATTCTGTGCGCCGTTTCCCTGTGGTTTATGGCTTACAATGCGGTTACCAGCGCATTCTCCAAATACACTCAGGTATATCTGGGCATGGAAGGTACCGGTTTTGCCGATTGTCTGCTGATCGCCACCGTGGCTGCCATTATCACTTATATTCCGGCAGGTACGCTGGCCTCCAAGATTGGCCGCCGCAAGACCATTCTGCTGGGTATTTGCCTGATGATCACTTCCTTTGCCTGCGCAATGCTGTTTACTTCCTGGAGTCCGGTACTCATCATTCTGTTCGCGCTGACCGGTATGGGTTGGGCGTCCATCAATGTAAATTCCTACCCCATGGTTGTGGAGATGTCCCGTGGTTCTAACATTGGTAAATACACCGGTTATTATTACACCTTCTCCATGTCCGCCCAGGTGCTGACACCCATTCTCTCCGGCGCACTGCTGGAGCATGTGGGATATTGGACCCTGTTCCCCTACGCTGTACTCTTTATGGTTCTGGCACTGTGCGTAATGTTCTTTGTACGTCACGGCGACAGTAAGCCCACCACTCCCAAGAGCAAGTTAGAAATGCTGGATGTTGATGATTAAGGCAGAGCCCGGGATCTGTTCGGCTGCCTCGATGCGTAAACGCAAAGGTCAGCCGAGACAGTTCCCGGGCCTCTTTTGCAAAAAAAATTACGAGGTAACACCAATGAAAATTATGATTATTCGCCATGGCGATCCGGATTATTCCATTGATTCTCTCACCGAGAAGGGCTGGCGGGAGGCCGAGCTTCTTTCCCATAAGTTGGTCAATGTTCCCATTGATGATTTTTACACTTCTCCTTTGGGGCGTGCTAAGGACACTGCCTCCCCCACACTGAAAAAACTGGGCCGTACTGCAGAGGTTCTGCCTTGGCTGCGGGAGTTTGCGGGTACAATCACCTCCCCTTATACCGGTCAGGAGCGCATTCCCTGGGACTTGCCGCCCTACCTGTGGTGCAAAGAACCGCGATACTATGATATAAATCACTGGCATGAGCCTGAGCTTATTGCAGAGGGTTCGGTGAAAGAAGTCTATGAGGAAACGGTGGCCGGCGTGGATGCTTTGCTGGAACGATATGGATGTGTCCGTGAGGGCATGGCCTATCGTGGCGGTGAAGATAAAACCATCGCCCTCTTCTGCCATTGCGGTATGGGGTTGGCGGTTCTTTCTTACCTTACCGGCATCTCTCCCATGGTGATGATGCATAATTTCTTTCTCTCTCCCACCTCTGTCACCACTTTGGTGATGGAAACCGATCCTAAGGGATATTCCCATTTTCGGGCGGTGCAGGTGGGTGATATTTCCCACCTGTATGTGGCCGGTGAGCCCATGTCCGAATCCGGACTGCACCCACAATTTGAAAAATAAAACAGAGCCCGGGTGCTGTTCGGCTGCCTCGATGCGTAAACGCATAGGTCAGCCGAGACAGTACCCGGGCCTCTTTTTGCCATTTTTACTTATCCAAACAGGTCTCTTGCCTTCTCCATTCTGTCAATAATGGAAACATGGAAGGGGCAGCGATCCTCACAGGCTCCACAGGCAATACAATCCGCAGCGGTAGCCCCCAGACCTTCATAATGCTCCTTAACCGTTGCAGGAATCTCCGGCTGGGTGGTTGCCAGATCATACAGCTTATTCACCATGGCAATATCAATATTCATGGGGCAGGGCTTACAGTGACCACAGTAGGTACACTGACCATCATAGGCATGACGAGGTGCGCCGGCCAATACGGAGGCATAGTCCTTTTCTTCCTCCGAAGCGGTCTCATAGGCTACAGCCGCATCCACGTGGGCAGGCTCATTGTAACCCACCAAAACGGATGCCACTGCCGGACGGGTCAGGGCATAATGCAGGCACTGCACTGGAGTCAATGCCACACCAAAGGGTGAGCGCTTTGCATCCAACAGTCGGCTGCCGCCGTATCCCTTCATAACGGTAATGGCCACACCATTGGTCTCGCAGATTTTATACAGTTCTGCACGCTCTGCATCAATTCCACTCAAAGAAGCGTCATACTCTTCGGCAAAGAACTCGTCGATATTTTCGGTGGCGGGCAGCAGATCGTAAGCCGGGTTCAAACTAAACAGAATTACATCGATAAAGCCGCTCTCTGCGGACTTACGGGCAATGCGGGTATTGTGGGTACTGATACCAATGTGATGAACCTTACCGGTGGCCTTCAGCTCCTTCACATACTCAATAAAGGGACCGTTCATGGCCAAATTCCAGTCCGCTTCTTCATCAATAAAGTGGATCATTCCCAGATCGATATAGTCGGTCTGCAGACGCTCCAACAAGTCCGTAAAAGCCACCTTACATTTTTCCACATCCCGGGTACGGATGTACTGGCCATCCTCCCAGGCGGAACCGATGTGCCCCTGGATATACCATTTCTCTCGATGGCCCGCAATGGCCAGGCCAATGTTGGTACGTACCTTGGGTTCGGACATAAAGCAATCCAAAATATTAATACCCAGTTCCTCACTGCGCTTAACAATCGCAGCCACTTCTTCCGTATTGTGGCGCTCCAGCCACTCGCCGCCCAAACCAATTTCGCTGACCATCAGGCCAGTTCTGCCCAACTGTCTGTAATTCATATCCTGTTCTCTCCTTTTAAAATAGGGGATGGCCCGTGTCGAGCCATTCCCCCTTAATGATTAAACTTCTGTGGGTGCCTCTTCCTTCTCGGTCATGGCCACCTTAATCTCCGGAATCCCATCCAGATGAATGTTGCGATTTACCTTAGCATCATATGTACCGGCCTTCACGATCTCGCCCAGGTCAATGCCCGTGGTCTCCTTCATGGATTCAAACAGCTTTGCCATCACTGCGGGCACATTGCCTGCCACGCTGTTGACACCATCGCTGTCGCCGCCGATAATGGTGATCTTGTCAATCTGCTGCAGAGGCTCGGCAATCTTACCGGCAATCTCGGGCAGTACCTTGATCAGCATCTCAGCCATCGCCGCATTGTTATACTTCTGGTAAGCTTCTGCCTTCTTCTCCATGGCCTCGGCCTCCGCCAGACCCTTGGCACGAATGGCTTCGGCTTCTGCCAGGCCCTTGGCCTGAATACCGGCAGCTTCCTGCTCCTTGGCAAAACGCTCCGCTTCTGCGGTGGCCTTCATGGCTGCCGCCTCACGCTCCTGCTCAAACTGCTGGGCCTCAGCCTCTTTCTGACGCTCAAACAGTTCAGCCTCCGCCTTCTGCTCACGGGCATAACGCTCGGCTTCTGCTTTCTTACGAACCTGAGCATCCAGAGCCTTCTCCATAACCTCTGCTTCCTGACGCTTCAGTTCAACTTCCTTTTCCTGCTTAGCGATATCCGCCTCGGTGGTGGTAACCTCGATGGTACGGCGCTGCTCCTGCTCCTGAATGGCATAAGCTGCATCCGCCTTCGCCTTGGCCGTGTCTTCGATCTTCTTCAGATCCGCCTGCTGCAGGGCAAGTTCATTATTCTTCAGAGCAATCTCCCGCTCTGCGTTAATTCTGGCATCGTTGGCTTCTTTATCGGCCTTGGCACGGGCAATGGCAACTTCCTTATCTGCCTCCGCCTTGGCAATGGCCGCCGTCTTCTTAATCTGAGAAATATTATCAATACCCAGATCCTCAATCACACCGTTGGAGTCTGCAAAATTCTGCACATTAAAGGAAATAATGTCCAGACCCATGGCTGCCAGGTCAGGCGAAGCATTTTCCTTGACCAGGTCTGCAAACTTCTGACGGTCAGAAACCATCTCCCGCAGCTGCATTCTGCCAACGATCTCACGAATATTACCCTCTAATACCTCCTTGGCCACACTGCGGATATAATCCGTATTCTGGTTCAGGAAGTTCTGTGCTGCCAGCTCCAGCATATCTGTCTCGGAACTGATCTTCACATTAACGGTGGCATCGATCTGAATGTTAATATAGTCCGCAGTGGGAACCGGACTGCTGGTCTTCACCTCGACCGGAATTAAGCGCAGGCTTAAAGCATCCTTACGTTCCAACAACGGAATCTTGATCGTCGCCTTACCGATCACCGTCCGGCGCTTACGCAGACCGGAGATGATAAACGCCGTATCCGGCGGTGCCTTCACATACCCCATAAAGAAGATCACCAGCAATACAACAACAACAATTAATGCAATCAACCACATAAAAGTATCCCCCTTTCATTTGTTAGCCGGCTGCATCATCCGGCTAATTTAAGTATATCATGTGCATGCCCCCCTGTCAAATATTTATGATAATATTTTGTCAAATCTTAATATCTCTTTTGTCAATTATTGTTGACTTTTGATTCTTTTGCCAGTATAATACTTTATATATTCTATTAACTGAGGTGGATTTGTATGAGAAGAGATGGTAAATTAATTAAGTGTGAAGATCCGGAATATGCAGTTGTTCCCCACATCATGCCCAAGCGCAATGATGCCCTGAACATGATCGAGCTGAACATTCCTTTAAAACCCATTCAGGAATATTTAAATGCCAAGCGCAAGGAAGGCATCAAGCTCAGCCATCTAAGCGTCATTATTGCTGCCTATACCCGTATTGTGGGTGAGTATCCCTTCGTCAATCGCTTTATTGTAAATAAAAAGATCTATGCCCGTAACGAATTCAATATTGGTATGGTTGTTCTGAAGGCCGGCGAATCCGGTAACGGTACCATGTCCAAGGTTAATTTTGACCCCGCCGACACCATATTTGAAGTCAATGAAAAGATGATGAACTATATCGACTCCAATCGCGACGCTGATAATCAAAACAGCACCGACAAGTTGGTACATATTCTGCTGAGCATCCCTGGCTTGTTGCGCTTTGGGGTTGTTGTACTGAAGTGGATGGACAAACATGGTTTGCTGCCCAAGGCCATTATTGATGCCAGCCCCTTCCACACCAGCATGTCCTTCTCCAATCTGGCCAGCATCCGCACCAACCACATTTTCCATCATATCTACAACTTCGGTACCACCAGCGTCTTCATGACCATCGGTAATACCGTT
>JAFUJY010000285.1 GCA_017467985.1 Bacillota bacterium | reverse complement strand
GCTCCGGTCGTTGAAAGCGATCTGAGCAGCCTGTATGGTTAAGGGGGGAGCGATATGTTAGAGAATATCAGATTGGCCTTTCAGGGTATTTGGAGTCATAAAATGCGGTCCATCCTGACTATGCTGGGTATTATTATTGGTATTGCTGCCATTATCACCATTGTTTCCACCATACAGGGCACAAATGAGCAGATTAAAGAAAATCTGATTGGTGCGGGCAATAATGTGGTGACAGTTCAGCTGTATCAGGATGGATATGCCTATGATATGAGCTGGAGCAGTCTGCCTCAGGGGGTTCGGGTCATTACAGAAGAGACTCGCCAGGAACTGGAAAAGATTGCAGGCGTGGAAAAGGTTTCGCTTTTTACGGTCAGAAACTATGCGGATCAGGTCTATTACCGCAATACACAGTTTAACGGAGAGGTGTATGGTATTGACAAGCACTACCTTTCGGTGTATGGTTATCAGGTGAAGTCCGGGCGCGGCTTCACGGAGACGGATTATAAGGAGTTCCGCAAAGTTGTACTGGTGGATGAAACTGCGGTAAAGACATTGTTTGAGGGAGAGAATCCTGTGGGGAAGTCCATTGAACTGCAGGGGGATGTCTTTGTTGTAGTGGGGGTTGTGGCCCTTTCGGAAGAATTTGTTCCCACAATCAACTCCATCAACGATTATTATTTGTATGCAGACACTTCGGCGGGAGAGGTATACTTGCCCAATGTGGTTTGGCCTACTGCGTATCAGTTTGACGAGCCTCAAAATGTGGCCATTAAAGTTGTAAATACGGATGTGATGACCACGGCCGGGCAGGATGCAGCGGACTTGTTAACACAACGCCAGATTGTGGATACGGAAAATAGCACATTTGACTACCGCAGCCAGGATATGCTGGAACAGGCGCAGCAGCTGCAGAGTATGAGCGAATCCACCAATATGCAGCTGATCTGGATTGCCAGTATCTCACTGCTGGTGGGTGGTATCGGCGTTATGAATATCATGCTGGTATCTGTAACTGAGCGAACCAGTGAGATCGGCCTGAAGAAGGCCATTGGAGCGAAGAAACGCCGTATTCGAATGCAGTTTTTGACAGAAGCAGCAGTGTTGACCAGCTTGGGCGGTATTATTGGTGTGGCCAGTGGAATCGGCCTGGCAGAGCTGATTTCCAGCATGATGCAGATTCCGGTGGCCATCAATGTGCCTGCGATTTTGATTGCGGTGCTGTTCTCCATGCTGATCGGTGTGATTTTTGGATTGCTGCCCGCAGTGAAGGCGGCCAACCTCAACCCTATCGAAGCGCTGCGAAGAAATTAACTCTGGGAGGAAATGAAAAATGGACATGACGAACCGACTGCAAAAAGAAGTGGCGGTATATGAATTGTTAGAAAAACTAGAAATGCACTGGGAACAGGTGGATCACGAGGCGGCCATGGATATGGCCGCCTGTGAAGCTGTAGATAAAATGCTGGGCGTGGTGATGTGCAAGAATCTGTTCTTGTGTAACCGCCAGCATACCCAGTTTTATCTTTTGATGATGCCGGGGGATAAGCCTTTTAAGACCAAGGATTTATCCCATCAGATCGGTTCGGCACGGTTATCCTTTGCAGAGGCAGAGTACATGGAACAATACCTGAACATTACGCCGGGTGCGGTGAGTGTGATGGGGCTGATGAATGACCATGATAATCATGTGCAGCTGCTGATTGATGAGGACGTGATTGCTCAGGAGGGACTGGGGTGTCATCCCTGCGTGAATACCAGCAGTGTGAAATTGCTGACCCGAGAGGTGCTGGAGAAGTTTTTGCCGGCGGTACACCATGATTATCATGTGGTACAGCTGTAAAAATGTATGGATTTGGAACGTTTTTGGCTTGTATACTTGAAATTTTTTTGCAGATGATGTACAATAGAAACGGTATACATATAAATTTAGGAGTGATTACCCATGTATAAGATAGTAAGAAAAGAGAGTTTGAACCCTACGGTTACTTTGATGGAGGTGGAGGCGCCTCGTATCGCCAAGAAGGCGGAGCCCGGCCAGTTCATCATCCTGCGTGTGGATAATGAGGGAGAACGTATTCCCTTGACGGTGGCGGATTTTAACCGGGAAAAGGGAACGGTTACGATTATTTTCCAGATCGTTGGTGCTACCACTGCCAAGCTGAATCAGTTGGCGGAGGGTGAATATATTCATGATTTTGTAGGTCCTCTGGGTGTTGCAACCCACACCGAAGGTTTGAAGAAGGTGGCTGTTGTGGGCGGCGGTGTTGGCTGTGCCATTGCCTACCCCGTGGCGAAGAAGCTGCATGAGCAGGGCACGGAGGTGCATGCCATCGTTGGCTTCCGCAATAAGGATCTGGTAATTTTAGAAGAGCAGTTTAAGGCGGCCAGTTCCAAGCTGGTGATGATGACCGATGACGGTTCCTACGGTACCAAGGGTCTGGTGACCAATGCACTGAAGGAACTGATCGACAGCGGCGAGCAGTATGATGAAGTGATTGCCATTGGTCCGCTGATTATGATGAAGTTTGTATGTAAGCTGACCAAGGAATATGGCATCAAGACGATGGTGAGCATGAACCCCATTATGATTGACGGTACCGGCATGTGCGGCGGCTGTCGTCTGACGGTGGGCGGCAAGACCAAGTTTGCCTGTGTAGACGGTCCTGATTTTGACGGACATGAGGTGGACTTTGACGAAGCCATGGCCCGCGGCGGCATGTACAAAGAGTTTGAGCGTCATGCTTATGAAGAAACCTGTAATTTATTCCAGAAGGAGGTTAAGTAATCATGGCGAATATGTCTTTAAAGAAAAATCCCATGCCCTCTCAGGATCCCAATGTTCGTAATAAGAACTTCCTGGAGGTTGCCCTGGGTTATACTAAGGAAATGGCGCTGGATGAGGCTCAGCGCTGCCTGAATTGTAAGAATATGCCCTGTGTAAAGGGGTGTCCTGTATCTATCCAGATTCCTGATTTTATCCAGAAGATCAAGGAGGAGGATTTTGAAGGTGCGTATAAAGTAATCGCCAAGTCCAGTTCTCTGCCGGCAGTTTGCGGACGTGTATGTCCCCAGGAGAGCCAGTGTGAGAGTAAGTGCGTGCGGGGAATTAAGGGGGAGCCTGTGGGTATCGGCCGCTTGGAGCGTTTTGTAGCCGACTGGCATAATGCCAATGCTAGCGAAGCTCCGTCAAAACCGGAACCCAACGGTCACAAGGTGGCTGTAATCGGTGCTGGCCCTGCGGGCTTAACTTGTGCCGGAGATCTGGCCAAGATGGGTTACTCCGTCGCAATTTTTGAGGCGCTGCATTTGGCCGGTGGGGTTCTGGTATATGGTATTCCGGAGTTCCGTCTGCCCAAGTCCATCGTTCAGAAGGAAGTGGACAGCCTGAAGGCCCTGGGTGTAGAGGTAGAGGTAAACAGTGTTATCGGTAAGGTGCTGACCATTGATGAGTTGATGGATGAGATGGGTTATGAGGCAATCTTTATCGGTTCCGGTGCAGGTCTGCCCCGTTTCATGGGTATCCCCGGTGAAGCGCTGAACGGCGTATATTCTGCCAACGAGTTCCTGACCCGTGTTAACCTGATGAAGGCCTATAAAGAGGGTTCTGCCACTCCCATTAAGAAGAATACCAACGTAGCCGTTGTGGGCGGTGGTAACGTGGCCATGGACGCCGCAAGAAGCGCATTGCGTCTGGGTGCAGAGAAGGTATATATCGTATACCGTCGTGGCATGGAAGAGCTGCCTGCCCGTAAGGAAGAAGTGGAGCATGCGGAGGAAGAAGGTATTATCTTTAAGACTCTGTGTAATCCTGTTGAGGTGCTGGGCGATGAAAAGGGCTTTGTTAAGGGCATCAAGTGCATCGAGATGGAGCTGGGTGAGCCGGATGCTTCCGGCCGCCGCCGTCCTATGGAGAAGCCGGATTCCGAGTTTGTGCTGGATATCGACTGTATGATCATGTCCATCGGTACATCTCCCAATCCGCTGATTAAGTCCACCACGGAAGGTCTGGAGACCAATCGGCATGGTTGTATCGTGGCCGATGAGACCACCGGTCAGACTTCTCGTCCCGGCGTATTTGCCGGCGGCGATGCAGTAACCGGCGCAGCCACCGTAATCCTGGCCATGGGCGCAGGTAAGAATGCTGCCAAGGCGATTGACGAGTACATTCAGAATAAATAAAAATAAGAACTCCGTCAATGCTGTATTGACGGAGTTCGCTTAAAAGGAGATTACCATGAACGTAAAAGCCACCTATTTGCAGAATGATCCTGTGCATCCTATTGCATATGGAGATATCAATATTGAAAATCCTCTGCGCCGTCGTTTGCGTGGGGAAGAAGAAAAAGAAGGCGTTTTGGCCAAGACGGTCATCGCCGGATTTTGTGGAACGGATTACACATTGATGAAAATGGGACGTGACGGAGTTCTTTCTGCCAAGTTTCCTCCGGGACAGAATCGTTTGATCAATGGTCATGAAGGTGTAGTCTATGTACCCTCCCAGGATCGTTTTGCCATTGTGCTGATTCGAGGCGGCAATAGTTATGACCCTACCCGCTATACCGAAGAAGAAACCTATTTTGAGTATGGCTGTGATGGTGCGGACGGACTGTTCTCCGACTGTAATTACTACAATCCGGATATGCTGCTGCCCATCCCCGATGGGATTGTAAAGGATGGAAAACTGCCGTTGGAGTATGCGAAGAAGTTGGTATTTCCTGATCCCTATGCCTGCATGATTTTCCAGCTGGAGCGTATGGAGGACCTGGGTTCTGCCCATAATTTCCGCGTGGTGATGGCTCGGGAGAAGTGTTCTGAAGAAGAAGCCCGTCAGATTGCTAAAAAAGAGACCTTTGATCGTGTGGTGATCTTCGGTTTGGGAACAACAGGTATGTTCTTGGGAGATTTGATCCGTCAAAATTATCCTGAGGCAAAGATTGTGTTTGTAGCCCGCAGCGAAGAGGAGAGCCCCAAGGTGCAGTTTGCCAAGGAGCAGGCAGGTGCGGAGTATGTGCGCAATATTTACAATACGCCGGAGGAAACTGCCCAGGCCATCTGTGAGAAGTTGGGTGGTCGAGCTACTGCATTTGTGGGCAGCAGCGGTGCCGGAATTGAGGCGGAAGTAGCTTTTGCCGGCAAGGCTCTGGCCAACAACGGTATTTATAACAGCTTTTCCCTGGGCCCCCAGTTGAGCTTTGATACCATGCCCTTTGGCTTCCAGAATCATTTGATTTTCAGCTCCATTAACTTCCGTCAGGCCCATATGGAAAAGGCCATTGAGCTGTTGGTGAAGAGTCGTTATGATGAGATCGTAGAACTGATCGATAAGGATGAATTCACCCAGGATCCGGTGGATGCGTATATCAATAAGATTTATTCTAAGGGTGCGCCGCTGAAGACTGCTGTAATCTGGAATGAGGAGTATATATGCCGTTAACGGCGAAAATCATTCGCTCCCAGATGGCTAGGCTCAAGCCTCTGTGGAAAAACTGTTCTCTGGAGACCATGCGCAGGGGGCAGAATATCGTCGGTGAGTTGATAGAAGCAAAGCATCGTCGATCTGTCGTGGTGAAAAAACACAACTTTAAAGAGTTTGATGGTGCTTGGGTGCTTCCTAAGGATGAACGCCGCCAAGGAGTGATACTATATCTCCATGGCGGTGGATATATTTGTGGTGATTATGAATATGCGGTGGGCTGTGGTTCCATCATGGCGGTGGAAACGGGTGCACGGGTGTTTTGTCCGGCATACCGGCTGGCGCCGGAGTATCCATTTCCTGCAGCGGTGGAGGATGCGGTAACAGCATATCAATATTTATTAGATAAAGGGTATCCCCCTGATCATATCACACTTTGCGGTGAGAGTGCCGGAGGTGGGCTTTGCTATGCCCTTTGCCTGAAACTGCGAGAGATGGGCATGACCATGCCATGCTGTATTGTGGGAATCTCTCCATGGACGGATTTGACCTTGTCGGGACAGTCTTATGAGAAGAATAAAGATGATGATCCGTTAATGACGGAGGAGTGCTTGCGCTTCTTTGCTAAGAATTATACAAACGCTCCGCAGGATCCTTTTGCGTCTCCCTTGTTTGCGGATTTGACGGAGATGCCGCCGTCTTTGATTTTTGCAGCGGAGAATGAAGTGCTATTGGATGATGCGGTGGGACTGCACCAGCGGCTGTTGGCTGCCGGCGGTCAGAGTAAGTTGGTTCTGACGCCGGAGCGTTGGCATGCCTACGTATTGTATGGTCTCACCGAGGACCAAAAGGATTTTGTGACCATCAATCAGTTTTTGAATGAATACATGTCGGCGGAGAAGAAGCTGCGCTGGATGCGTCTGGACAATGCTGCCAAGATTTACCCCGCAGCCAGGACCCCCAACTGGAGCAATGTGTTTCGGTTGTCGGTGACCTTAAAAGAAAACATCGATACAGAGGTTCTGCGGTCGGCACTGGATGTGACGGTGCGCCGTTTTCCCTCCATTGCGGCCAGGCTGCGTAAAGGAGTATTCTGGTATTATCTGCAGGAGTTGTCGGAGTCCCCGGCCATCTTGGAAGAGAACAGTTACCCCTTGGCCCGTATGTCTAAGAACGAAAGCCGTCGGTGTGCCCTGCGAGTCATTGTATATCAAAAGCGACTTGCAGTGGAATTTTTCCATGCCCTGACCGATGGCAACGGTGCGCTGATTTTCTTAAAGAGCCTGACGGCAGAGTATTTGCAGCAAAAGTACGGCGTATATATTCCGGCGGAACACGGTGTTTTAGGACGATTGGAAGAGCCCTCTGCCGAAGAGTTGGAAGATAGTTTTCAGAAATATTCCGGAAAAATCAGTGCCAGCCGCAAAGAAAACACGGCCTGGCATATTTCCGGGACACCTGAACCTCGTGGGTTCTTGAATCTGACCTGTTTTCAGCTGCCGGTAAAAGAGGTGCTGGAGAAGGCTCACGAATATAATGTAAGTTTGACCAACTTCCTGTGTGCGGCAATGATGATGGCACTGCAAAACTGGCAGAAGGAAGAAGTGGCGAACCCCAATCGCCGCAGTCCCATTAAGGTGCTGATTCCGGTGAATCTGCGCAACGTATTCCCCAGTAAATCTTTGCGAAACTTTGCGCTCTACACCACGCCGGAAATTTTGCCAAAGCTGGGGGAGTATAGCTTTGAAGAAATTTGTCAGGTGATAAAGCATCGTATGGGGATGGATATCAATCAAAAGCAAATGAGCATGCAGATTGCTGTGAATATAAATAGTGAGCGTCCTTTGATTGTGCGTATTATGCCTCTGTTCCTGAAAAATATCGTGATGAAGGCGGTTTTTCGAGCGGTGGGCGAGCGCAAGTCCTGTTTGTCTTTATCCAATTTGGGCAATATAAAATTGCCTGAGGCCATGAAACCCTATATTGAGCGCATGGATTTTATTTTGGGAGTGCAGACCACAGCCCCCTACAACTTTTGTGTGCTGTCCTTTGGAGATACGCTGTATATGAACTTTATTCGGGATGTTCGGGAATCCCGGCTGGAATATCATTTTTACCGTGTGCTGCAGGAAATGGGCCTGCCGGTGCAGGTGGAAAGCAACGGAAGGGAGTGAGATCATGTATTGTGTGAATTGTGGAGTAAAGTTGGCTGATACGGAAAAACAGTGCCCGTTGTGTGCCACCAAGGTGTATCATCCGGACATTGTACGTCCGGAGGCAGAGGCGTTATATCCGCAAAATAAATACCCAGCGGCGGAAGAACGGCCCTGGGCGGTGTATATTATCGTGACTGCGGCATTTATTTTGCCTATGATTATTGTGTTTTTGTGTGACTGGCAGGCAAACCACATGATCCGCTGGTCCGATTATGTGATCGGTGCTCTGTTTTTGGCTTATGTGGTTTTGGTTTTGCCGTTGTGGTTCAAGGATCCGAACCCGGTGATCTTTGTTCCCTGCAGTTTTGCCTCATTGGCAGCGTATTTGCTGTATATCAACGAATCTGTGGGCGGAAACTGGTTCTTAAGCTTTGCCTTTCCCCTGGTGGGCGGCCTGGGGATCATTGCCACAGCGGTAGCAGCCTTGCTAAAGTATGTGCGTAAAGGAAAACTGTATATTTTTGGCGGTGCCTTTATCGCCTTGGGGCTCCATGCCCTTTTGCTGGAGTTTATGGTCAATTATACCTTCGGTTTTACCACATTTACCGGTTGGTCCTTTTATCCGCTGAGCATATTGGTGATATTGGGCGGCGTGCTGATCTTTTTGGCGATTTCCAAACCGGCCCGGGAGACCATGGAACGAAAGTTTTTTATTTAATTAACATCTTCGGTGGGGGCCACGCCAAATCGCTTTATGTAAGAACGATAAAAGGCGGAGTAGTCGTGAAAGCCGCAGCTGCGGTAGGCGGCCTGCACAGGAATACCATTTTGAATATATTGACGTGCCAGACTCAGGCGCTTCACCAGGATATAATTCCAGGGGGTGGCGCCTGTGATTTCTTTAAAACAGCGGTTCAAATAAGACTTGCTCAGGCCAAAGCGGCGGCACAGATCATCCAGGGACAGTTCTTCTGTGAGATGATCGTTCATATAAAGCAAAACATCTCGGATGACATCGGAGATACTGTTGCCCGGTGCCAGGGAAGTGTCGGGAGAGGTGTTATAAATGCTGCGCAGTTCCAGCAGCGCTACAGTCAGTATGGAAAGACTGAAGGAGCGCTGGGCGTCGGGAGATGCTCCATTCAGTCCCGGAAGACTTTGGAACAGCTGCTTGAAAAACAGGTCGTATTCGGCAGGGAGAAGAATCTGGGGGGAGGGGAGGTTATCCATAAAGTTTTTTAATAAGCCGTCGGGATCCAGCTCCTCCAAAATGCGGGGCGAGAAGTTGTAGGTGAGCCTATCATAACAAACATTGGTATCGATACGGGGCATGTGGGCCTCATTGGGGCGAATGAGCAAAATACACCCGGGAAACACGGGATAGCGAACACCTTCGATGTCGTAATAGCCTTTGCAGGAGACGAAATAATTCAGCTCGTAGTAAGAATGTACGTGCATGTCCAGCGGAAGAAAAGTGCCCGGCTCATCCCGCTTGTAGCCAACATATAATGCAGGTGTTTCGTAATGAAAAAGATGTGTATACATAGAAAACGCCTCCCATGGTCTTTCGTTAAATATACCATAAAAAGGCGTTTTTTGCAATAGAATACCGATATAAAAAGGTACGATTGTAAAAACACTACAAATTATTGTAAAAGTCTTAAAGAAGTGTGGATTGCCTTGCATTGTCTGGATGGCTATGCTATAATCAAACCAGACTATGAGAGACGGCGTTTCGCACCGGCGCTGTCTGATATAAAGTGAGCTGCCCCGTGAGGCAGCTTTTTATTTTGTTGGGCTGGCGCCGAAGAATTTGCGGAAAGCACGGTAAAAGGTGGAATAATCGGCAAAACCACTTTGTTGACAAGCGTCATGGGCGGAAAGGCCACCATCAATTAGCTGTCGGGCAAGAAGTAGGCGTTTGGTTTGGATGTATTTCCAGGGAGTAGCCCCGGTGATTTGTTTAAAGCGGCGTGAGAGATGAGGTTCGGGAAGATGGAATTGTTCGCAAAGATCAGTAATGGAAAGATCGGAAGAAAGATTTTGATTAATATATTGAATTAGAGGTTGAATGGAATAGGAAAGATTTTTGCTGGATATAGCAGGAAAATGATGATCGGTCAAGAGAGAAAAGGCAATAGTCAGAACGGAAGTTCCGATGGTAGAGGCGGAAGATAAAAGTTGTGAGAAAAGCATCCTGAAGAAATTGTGATAGTCTTCGGTAAGCTGCAGATGTAAGGAGGGGATGTTTTTGTGTAAAGCATTCTCGGTAAACTGTATAAGGAACTGCTCGTGAGTAGATTGAAGGTGGGGCAGATAAGCTTCGCTGGGCTGCAGCAATAAAATTGCACCAGAGGAAACCGGATAACGGTATCCTTCGATATGATAATATCCATCAGCGACAGGAAGATAAATTAGGCTGTAATAAGGATGCACCTGCATTGTAGCTGCGGAAGAAGCATTTTGGCTGTGCTCGATGCGTAGGTCATGAGATTCATATAAAAGTGTATGCATTTTTAACCTCCTGATAGTATAAACGTGGTGTATTTATTACTATATCACACCCTGTAAGTTTTTGCAAATAAAAACGAAAAAAGTAAAAAAATATTGCAAAAACTTATAGGGCTAAAATAGTATCATGAAGGAGAGGGATTATGGGGCATAAAAAACTCCTTGGCGCCCAAATGGCTTCCAAGGAGTCGTTGTTTTACCCAACTGCGCGGCCAAGGTGGATCTCGATCAATCCCCACAGGCCATTAAATTGTACCCAGGCCCGACCCAAGGATACGGGGCAGGCACTCTCGAAAACAAATTCGGTTAGAGGGTTGCCGGCGGCATCGTAAAATCCCCACAAGCCGCTCTCGGCATCTTGGAGTGCGTAAACGCCTTCGGAACAGGGGTAAGGCGGAGCAGCTTCGCCGTTGCTTAGGGCCCTGGGCTCCAGAATCGCGCCTTTCAGCAAGTCATCGCCGGAGGGAGAAACCAGATGCCAGCCAATCTCATCCTTCATAAAGAACTGATTGGTCAGCCCGGTGGGTCCCCAATTGGTATATGCAAAATCAGTGGACAGGCCATTGGCGTTGCCAAGGGCATAATACTCGCCATCCTTTACCACTACGAAGTCCGTCCCTTCATAGGGCTCTTGGCGACCATCCACAACCGTACCATCCACCCAACGATATTCCGTGGTGGGCAACAGCTGGCGAGAAGCAAATTCCACATCAAAGGTGGGCTCATACTGATTATTTAACCGCTGATAAGAAGTGGATCCGCTTTTCAGAACAATCAGTCCGCCCAGGTTGCGGCTGTGGGCAATATCGGTATACTCTGCCGGCAGCAGAACTGTCCCCGCCTGATTCATCAGACCTAACAAACCATCCTTTTCAAAGCAAATGGAAGGGCTGATGCTGAAGCGTCCGGGGGTATCTCCGTCCCGAATGGGCAGCACAGTATCCACCTCTACGCTGGGTTCCAAAGTCCAGGAAAAAGCAGCAGACTGGGGAATCTCCTTGAGTTCTTCGGGGGTAGAAGATTCTTCGGCAACGGATGATTCCTCTATAACAGAGCTTTCTTCCGGGAAAGTATCAATTACGGAACTTTCCTCCTCTGGAGTGCTGTCAACGGACGACTCGCCGCCGGAGGGATAGGTGGTGCAGCTGGCGGCAAACGATAACAAAAGGAATAAAATAACAATCCATACTCTCTTCATAGAAGTGTCCTCCTCTTTTAATTTTTTATCTCTGTCCCTATTATAACATACTTTTTGGGCGTTTTCAATCCCCTCTAAAATCGCTAAAAAACCTTGTATTTATCAGGGTTTTGTGGTATAATGTAAATGGCGATTTTTGGCGCAAAAACAAGCCGTTTTCGCCCATAGAAAGAGAGAAAAGGAGTACGCGGAATGAAGAAAAAAGTGCAGAAAAATACTGTAACAGATCCGGGTCTGGACCAGGAGGATCTGACTGCGCGCAATATATTAGAAGGCCTTGCGGGAAGCCATGAAGACGACCCCAATGTCGATACTGAAAATTTCCATGAGCCTGGCAGTGAGCAGGCTGATTTTAAGGTAACCGCCGAATACGGTGCAGCTCAGCTGCAGATTCTGGAAGGACTGGAGGCAGTTCGCCGTCGTCCCGGTATGTATATCGGAAGCACCTCTTCCCGAGGTCTGCATCATCTGGTATACGAGATCGTGGACAATGCGGTGGACGAGGCTCTGGCCGGTTACTGTACCAAGATTATCGTAAATATCAATCAGGATAACTCCATTACCGTTGTGGAT
>JAFUJY010000284.1 GCA_017467985.1 Bacillota bacterium | reverse complement strand
TTTTCATAAAAAGCCTGCATCTGCTGTCCATTACGCTCAATGGTAATGTCCAGATCATCCCGTTTGTCCTCCAGGTACTTGAGCAGCTCGTCATATAGCTCCATCAGACCTTCCTGAGTCATGCCGATGCGGTCAGCCACACCAAACTTAACCATTTCCTTGTCCACAAAGCCACGATCAAATACTGTCAGCTGAAAGGACGTAAAAAACATCGCAATCAACAGGCACAGCATCCCTATCGTACCGGCAACATAGGACCAAATCGGATATTTCTTCATAAATATAACTCCTGTATATCCTGCTTCAGGCGCTCCAGCTGGGGGTCAATAACCAGCGCCGCACCGATCGCCTCCTGCACAAACTCCAGCGCCGCACCCTTACTGGCAGTCACTACCAGGATACGGTACCGGTCATCCAGCCGTCTGGCCTCACAAAAATCCTCCTGGGGAAAGATCTCCATAACACCATCATGCTCCGGATGGGTGCAGACATAAAACTTCGTATGCATTACAGAGGCTTATGGCAGTTTACACACACCTTGGCATCCGGGGTATTACCGGCCTTGCAGTGGGGGCAAAACTGCATCATAGGATAGCCCTCTTCATCTTCTTCGTAGCCTTCGAACTCCGGCTCCTGGGCAGGAACTTCCAGTTCCTCAGCTTCTTCACCCTCTACAACCTCAGCCTCTTCAGTCTCTTCTGCTGCAGTACCGTTCTTAATTGCCTGCTTCTTAGCTTCCAGCTCATCCAACTGCTCAATGCAGCCGGTGATGCGCTTACAAGCTGCCAGGATAATATTGTCATCCTGATTCATGGTACCCATTTCAATCTGATAGATCAGCTGACCCAGCACCTGATATTCCTTATCCAGATTGCCCTGCACCTTTTTCATCTCAATCTCAATCTTAACGATATCCATCGTCTCCTGAGCCTTTGCCTTTGCAATGTTTGCAGTTGCCAGAGTACGATCTGCAACCTTCGCTGCCGCTTTCTTAGCGTCTTCCATTAATTTCTCAAAAAAATCTGCCATTTCTGTCATCCTTTCTGCGATGAGGTTGTATTTATTATAACCTGATTATGGATGGAGTTCAACTGTTTTTTAGATTCTCACAAAAAATTTACGATAAAAATGCGCCCGAGGTTCCCTCTGCCCCGGGCGCATTCCATTATTTCATTGCTTTTTCTGCCATCTGGGTATTGGCAATGGCCTCGTACTCCAGCTGTCCGTCATACTGACCGGCCTCACGCAGCACGTCTTCCATCAGCCGCAGAGCATCCTCAGTAAAGATCGGATCGGTTTTCCAGGTGTCCTGCACTTGGTAGCGCTCAATAATTTTAGCCAAGGTGGCCAGTTCCGTCTCCGCAAATTGGGGGTGGATCACTTCGGCGATTTCCTCGGCAGTGTGCTGAGCCACCCACTGCTGCCCCTTGTAAATGGCATTGGTGAACCCCTGTATCAAGGCTGCCTTCTCGGCGATGATAGACTCCGCGGTCATGTAAACCGTGTAAGGCACATAGCCCGAATCCACACCCATGGAGGCGACCACATATCCGTTGCCCCCTTCTTCCAGCGTGGTGGCACCGGGCTCAAACTCGGCGGTGTAGGCCCCCGTCCCTGCCACAAAGGCACCGGCGGTAGCGGACAGATCCAAATTGGTGATGATCTCCAGATCCTTATCCGGATCCAGACCATTCTTCTTTAGAATATATTCCAGAACCATCTGGGGCATTCCTCCCTCTCGGCCCCCGATGATGGTCTGGCCTTTCAGATCTGTCCACTGAAAATCCGGATCGGCCTCTCGGCCCACCAGGAAATTGCCGGCCCGCTGGGTCAGCTGGGCAAATACCATCGGCACATCTTCCCTTCCCTCTGCATGTACGTAGATGGCTGCCTCTGTTCCGCACAATGCCACATCCGCATTGCCGGAAAGCACTGCCGTCATGGATTTGTCGGCACCATTGCCCACATCCACCTGCAAATCAATTCCCTCTTCTTCGAAAAAGCCCAGCTCCATGGCCACATACTGGGGCGCGTAGAAAACAGAATGTACAACCTCGTTTAATACCAGCTTTTGTAACCCCTCATCTTCTGTTTTCGGTGCACATCCCAGAACTGTCACCGCCGCCAAACACACTGTCAACACTGCTGCCAATAATTTTTTCATCGTATTCCTCCCGGAATGATTACAAAATTATGGTATGCAGCAGCAATTACATCGGTGCTTTTCCCCCTTGCCAAACCCTATAAGTTTTTGCAAATGATTGTCCTAAAAACGCAAAAACATTGCAAAAACTTATAGGGATTTGTAATCCGCCTAGCGGCCCCTTACTCCCAGCGAATGGTCAGGGGATCGTAGTCCAGCGGTATGCAGCGATCATAATAATTGTCCGCCAAGTCCCCCTTGGACAAACTACTGGTATATTCGCCGTAGAAAATCTCACCGGTCTCGTCCAGCACCAGCACTTTTACACCGCAGGATTCATAGGAATACCAAATCTCATCCCGCATGGTGTCCACCACCGCAAGGCGACCATCCTTATAATCCATATCCATCTTATCAATGTCGTACCAGTCGCTGAGGATACTGTCATCCGCCAAGGGCGCAGTCAGATCGATGGAGAAGTGTCCCTCTTCATCCCGCACCAACACCACAGCTGTTTCGTTACGCAAGCACATCACGATGAATTCCCCCTCATCCTGGATGAACCACCATTCTTCCTTTTCCGGTTCTGCCAGCGTAAATTCCTGTAGCGTCTCCATGGTATTCAGATCAATCAGTGTGAACACAAAGGTATTTTCACTCTTCAGGCGGGTGATCATCCGCAGATGGCTCTCATCCAGGGGATCCAGTTCAAACCATTCCATCTCCCATTCCGGATCCAGCTCATAGACCATCTCCATCCGGTCTGCATCCAAACCCACATACTTGGACTTTTCTTCTTCATCCACCTCTACCCGAGGGATACGATAGATTCCATAGCCTTCCTTCAGTTGACTCAAGTCCACTAGTTTGCCTTGTTCTGTACGGGCAGAAAAGGTAAAGTATACCGCCTCATCATTGAACACACTTTGGCCTCCCACATAGTAGGCGTCCGTCCCCTCCATGGAATGCCCCCAGCCCATGGAAGAAGAGCTTCCGCTGGCACTAAGAGAAATGGAAATTTCCACACATTCCTCCTCCAGCATTGGGATCTTAATAAGTTCATTCAGCTTTGCGATCACATAATAATAGGTCCCCGGCTCCGGATCATCCTCAGGATAATAATTCGCTCCACGTTGCCTTGACCACGGAACACTCAACTCCGCCGTAATGGGATAATACTCATAATAATCCTTCAGCCAGATAACCTTCGTGGCTTCTTCTCCAGGTTTCAGCGAATCATACAGTTCATTATAGGCCACATTGAGGCCGCTGTTAGCATTCCAGTCGATACCATAGCTGATGGCTGTTTCCAGCCGCAGCCCCGTGTATGAAGGCGGCACCTCCGGAGTATGTTTAAACTGATAAAACTCATACTCCGTGTCGGCCTGGGGTTCTGCCCCCAACGTAAAGGTTGTATCCCAAAACAGCTGGTCATTATAATGGGCATAGACATCCACCGCCAGTCCTTCCACCACAGAAGTATCCCCACGGGCGACGGACTCCGTCATCACCACCTGATCCCGGGCTGCATTCACATCCACATTCATCCAGGTCAGGCCCGCTGCCGATAAAACCAGCAGCACCACCATTGCGATTAACGCTTTACGCATTTTTATCCCTCCCCGCCGGCCAAATCATTCAGCGCCTTGCTCACACGATCAGCACGATAGCGATAGGTCTCCTTAATATAACTCATCAGGTCTTTGCCTTCATCCTCCAGTTCAGAAGTGGTCACATCCCCTACGATCTGTCCCTTGCGAATCAAAATCGCCCGTCCGATAAAGTCCGAAACCTCCTCAATCAAATGGGTGGACAAGAGCACCGTCTCATGGGGCTCCAAAATCCCCAACAGTACCTTATAAAAATCCTCTCGGTTGAACACATCGTTGCCGGCAAAGGGTTCATCCATCAAAATGTAATCCGCCCCCTGGCTCAGGGCCATAATCACTTCAAACTGATTTTTCTGACCCATAGAAAAGGACTTAATGTTCTTGTGCATGGGCAGTTCAAAGAACTCCATCAACGCCTTAAACCGTTTTTCATTAAATTTCGGAAAATGTTCTTTGTAAAACTCCGCGTGTCCCAAAGCGGACAAATTGGGAAAGAAGGAATGCTCACTGGTGGCAAAGGAAATTTTGTCAATATTACGGCGGGTAATGGGCTGGCCATCCAGCGTAATTTCACCATCATAAGTAATAAAATCCAAAATACACTTCATCATCGTGGTCTTGCCGGCGCCATTTTCACCAAATAAACCCACGATTTCTCCCCGGGGCAGCTGCAGGCTTACATCTACCAGCGCCTTTTTCCCAAGATAAGACTTATAAATATTTTTCAGTTCAATCATGTAAAATCCCTCCAAATCTTTCCCCATTGATCGGGCAGTCGGCAGACTTCCGGTGTGGAAGCCATATATGCCCAGAAGAATAATAACATCAATACAAAGGCGGTTATACCGCACAAAATCATCCCCGCCACCGGCAGGCTCCAGCAGCGCTTGTGTAGTTCCCACTTATTGGGCAGCCGCTTCATCACATACAGGCTCTTGCTGCCGTGGGCATTGAAATATAAATATTGATAAATCACTGCCTCAATCAATACCAGCCCCACCAGGACAAATCCCCCCAGGTGATAGTCCAGTATTTCCACAAAATCCTTCATCATCCGGCCTTGTATCAGTACCCGCTCTCCCCCGTTCCACTCGTATAATGAACGAAGTTCTTCACCCAGGTTAAAGAAATAAAAGCAACTGATAAATATGGCACCCGCATAGGCGATGAAAAAGGCAGTCAGTCCCTCACCGATCTTCATCCCCGGCGGCGCATAACGCTCAAAATCAATACGTATTTTCATCGTCGGACCTCCATTTCAATCCACGGTACAGGGCCAGGGCAATCAGGCAAACTGCCATAATAATGGCAAAGATGTCCATGCTGCCGTCCTCCAAATTCCGTCGGAAACACATTTCCAACAGTACCAGCATGACCATCACTTCATTGCCGTGGCGGCCAAACCGCTGCTGATAGGAAAAATGTGCCGATGTAACGCCCATTCCGATGAATACCGTCACATTGCGCACCCACATCCAAACATCCTCTATGGGCAGGACTGCATGGGCAAATTGACTGCGGTAAAATCCCAGGAATATGGTCTGCTCACCGATCCGGGACGGATCTGCCGTGGTGGTGTACCATATTGCAAAGCCATATAAAACCGCTGCCTGCACCGCCCACAGCACAAAATAGCACATGGTATTATACAAACTCTGCCACAGGAAATAACTTTTTTCGCTGATGCGCAGCCGCCACACTGTGTAGCCGGTTTGACTGCCGTAGGCACATCCCACCCGGGCCAGCACCCAGGTCATCAAGGCAGATACAACCAAAAACACCCAGAATCCGTAGTTAAAAATCTGGTCCAGCATGGCCTGCTGGGTGGAGAAATAATATAATATTCCCCAATCCGCCACCGTTAACAATGCCAAAATCCCCAGCACCTTCCAAAAGGTGCTTCCGGCAAATAACATGAGCACCGAAACATGCTTTTTCATTCCTCTTCCCCCCAATACTTTTCAATTAGATTCACAGCTTCTACCTTGCTCAGTCCCATCTGACGCATAGCGCTGACGATACTCCTGGCATCGTTCTCCAGCAGCTCCCCTCTAACTCGCTCCACCGTGTCCCTGCTCAGCACCATATAACTCTTGGCTCCCGAGTGGGACTGAATCAACCCTTCTTCTTCCAGTAATCTGTACGCCTTTTGTATTGTATTGGGATTGACTCCCAGTAAAGCGGATAGTACACGCCGGGACGGCAGTTCGTCATTGTTCCCGATCACGCCCGCAATGATTCCGCGCTTGATATAAATCAGAATCTGCAGATAAATGGGAACGCCGTCTTCCAAAATAAATTGATCAAATGATATCATGGCGTCTTCTTCCTTTCTCATTCCAAACCGTATTAGTCGAGTAATACGGTTTCTAACTGTATTATACAAGTAATACGGTTTAAAGTCAATAGGGAACCCCTATTTTTTCTAACGTAAAAACCTATAAGTTTTTGCAATGTTTTTCGCTTTTCCGAGGAAATGTTTGCTAAAACTTATAGGGTTTTGTAGCAATAAAAAAGGGGGCTGTTGCCCCCTTTATAGCATTTGTATTTTCTCTTCAATCTGACGAATGATCTTCACGAACTCTTCGTCCCTCTTGCCGGTGGGATCCTCCAGCCCCCAATTCTCATCAAAGCCTCGGCCCACATACGGACACTCCACTTCGCAGCCCATGGAGATCATCACATCCGGCTTCGGAATCTGATCCATGGTCTTACTATACTGGGATGCCTCCATATCAATCCCATACAGCTGCTTCATCAACCGCACCGCATCCTGATTGATTTGAGATTTGGTCTGCGTCCCCGCTGAGAAAAAGTCAAATCTGTCCCCTGCATAATACTTGCCTAAGGCCTCCGCAATCTGACTGCGGCAGGAATTATGCACGCAAATAAAAGCCACTTTCTTCTTATTATAGTAGGGACAGTTACTGCGTAGGCACTGATTATTCTCGTGGTTGTGACCGCACTTTACATCGGACATGGTCATGTGAATCCCCATATTTTCCGCCACAAACTCCACCGCACTGCGTATGGCCGTATAGGAATCCCGTTTGCAGCAGCGAGGTCCGCCAACTGCCCCGATGTTTTCCAGCGCCCGGGCTGTCATTTGATTGGACAAGCCCCAA
>JAFUJY010000283.1 GCA_017467985.1 Bacillota bacterium | reverse complement strand
CTGTGATGCCTTTTTGTGTCCGTAATGCCAGCACCGCCAGGGACATGGCCATGCGATGATCATTTTGACTATCCCCTGTGCCGCCCTCATATCCTGCGGGGTTTCCGTCAATCTCCAGCCCATCCGGGTATTCCCGGATCTGTGCGCCAATTTTTTCATATTCATCATGCACCGCGCTGAGACGGTCACTTTCTTTAATGCGCAGCCGGGCTGCATTCACAATCCGCATGGTACCTTCGCTGCAGCAGCCAATGGCCGCTACCACCGGAACCAGGTCCGGACACTGGGAGGCATCCACCGTGATGTTATGAAGCTGCCGGGCTTTTTTGACCAACAGCCCTTCCGGTGTCCAGGTCAGGTCCGCCCCCATGTCTCTTAAAATATCTAAAATCGCCGCATCCCCCTGTAAAGTCTTGGGATACAGCCCGGTGAGGGTTACTCCGGCCTCACCCGCCGCCAAGGCTCCGGCGCACAGGATAAAGGCTGCCTGGGAAAAATCCCCTTCCACCGTGTATTCACAGGCTTTATAAGTCTGTCCCCCGGGGATTTTATACCCCTCTGGGGTCTTAACCACATGCACCCCAAAGGCATCCATGGCCGCCAGGGTCAGCTTTACATAGGGCTCCGACTCCAGCTGAGTGGTCAGGACAATCTCCGAATCCTCCGCCAACAGGGGCAGCGCCAACAACAAACCGGTAATAAATTGGGAACTGATATCTCCCCGCACCCCATAGGTTCCGCCCTGCAGCTCTCCGCAAACGGTCAAAGGCAGCCATTTTTCTTTCCGGCTCCAGCTTATGCCCTTCTGGGGTAAAATTTCTTCATAAACGGATAGGGGACGATCACCCAATCGGCCCGCTCCTGTAAACTCTGCTGAAACTCCCAGGGCCGCCGCAATAGGGATTAAGAACCGCAGTGTGGACCCGGACTCGCCGCAAAATAGCTTTGCCTGGCCTGCTGCTGTTCCACCGCCGATGCCGCGTACCAGCAAAACATCCTCTTCCCAGTGCATCTGGGCACCTAGGGCCTGCATACAATCCATGGTCACCTGAATGTCCTGGGACATAACCAAACCATGAACCTTGGACACCCCCTCCGCCAACGCCGCACAAATCACTGAACGATGGGAGATGCTTTTGGAGGCAGGAATCTGCAGTGTACCCTCTAATACCGAAGGCTTAACTTTTTTGATTTCCATACTCTTAACCCTTTTTGCCCAGCTCCGAACGGGAAATCTCACGATTCCACTCCCGCTTACGGTCACCGGACCGCTTTAAGTATTCTTTCATGCCTTCATAATCCGCCGCTTCCATTAGGGACAAAAACTCTCCAAAGGCAATGGAAAAATCCCGCAGCTGCTGTGTCAGTGCATGGGAATTCATCATAAACAGTTCCGCCCACAAGCTTTCATTAATGTCAGCCACGCGGGTAGCATCACGAAAACCGCCGCCGGAAAAGGACTTTACATCCTCTTCTCCATGCCATGCCTGCATCAAAACGGATGCCAGCACATGGGGCATATGACTAGTATAGGCAATCAGCTTGTCGTGCTCCGCCGGGCCCACCTCACGTACTCGAGCAAAACCCAGCACGCGGGCAAAAGTATACATTTCCTGGATGGTCTCCGGCTTATTGTGCTCCGTGGGCGTAAGAATAAAGGTGGCACCCAGGAACATTTCGCCGTCCCCGTTCTCATATCCCACCTTCTCACGACCGGCCATGGGATGGGCACCCATAAACTCCACGCCTTCGGGCATGAGGCGCTGGGCCTCCTCCACAAAGTCCCCCTTCAGTCCGCAGATATCCATGACAACGGTTCCCGGCTGCAGGGCCTTACCATGTTCCACCAGGAAACGAATCATCCCTGCGGGATACATGGACAGAACAATCAGCCGATTCTCCGAAAGGAGCTTCTCGGTCTTCTCCGGTTCTTCCTGCTCCACCGCACCATTTTCGATCATCTGGTCTGCAATAGCCCGCTCAATGGGTTCTCGCTTAATATCAATGGCACTAATCTTAAACTCATTGGAATATTCATTCAGAGAGCGGACAATGGACCCTCCCATCAAACCTAATCCTACTACAACAATTCCCTCCGACAACATCTTGGGAATCGCACGTTTTGCAATCATCATATCTCTACCCCTTAACTATTTTCGGAATTTACATTAATATACCACAAAAAGATTTTTTTCGCAACCCTTCTGCAGTTTAAAACAAAAAAACCCCGGATATCTTCCGGGGCATTTCTGCTTGCCTGATTAGTCTTCAGCAACCTGTACAACCTGTCTCTTGTTGTAAGTGCCGCATTCCTTGCACATACGGTGAGGCATAATCAACGCGCCACACTTGCTGCACTTAGCAAGGCTGGGCGTAGAAAGCTTCCAGTTAGCCTTTCTCTTATCACGTCTTGCCTTGGAAACCTTACCCTTCGGACCAATTGCTCCCATTCTTTACACCTCCTGCCTCATCAATCTTTATTCTTACCCTGTAACAGACTCTTCAGCGCATCCCAGCGCGGATCTTCCTCATGAAAATCGCAGTTACAAGGCCCTTCATTCAAATTGCGACCACACTTCGGACATAAGCCCTTACAATCTTCTCGGCAAACCACCTTCATGGGTACTCCCAAAATGATCTCGTTCATGACAAAATCCTGAAGATCTAACCGATACTCCGTAAAGACCTCAGCGTCCTCATCCCAATCATCACCGACGGATTCTGCCGGCAGGAACCGCTGGGAAAACTCCAATAACAACGGCACCGCCACATCTTCCATACAGCGACTACAGGGCATCCTCATCACCAGCTCGGCCGAACCCTTATACTCCGGCATCGTCCCATCCAGATTACGAATCTTACCACTGACCACAGGAGCCTGTGTAATGGCAATCTCCTCACCGCCGTAGGAAATACTTGGAAGATCAAGAGTCTCCTCCACTGTGATGACGATCCGGGGGTCGGCCAGAATGTCGCGCACATTATATTGCAGCATACCTATCCCTCCCCTTTGAGTCACTTCTACTATTATATAATGTAAATCGTCTTTTGTCAACTATTTTTTTGCAATCCTGCAAATAAATCTCCTAAATTTGTGCTTACTTCCTCCACTTCGGCACGATACTGCTGATAATCTGCCTTTTCTGCATTGTCCTGGGCTTCCTTCACCGCGGCCTTCATGCTCAGGCTGATGCGCTTCTGAGCAGCGTCGATGTTCAGGATCTTGGCAGTGACTTCCATGCCGGGCTTTAATACATCCGCAGGTACATTTACTTTCTTTTCAGAAATGTTGGATACGTGAATGTAGCCCTCCAAGCCGGGAGCGATCTCAGCAAAGGCACCACTGGCAATTACCTTGGAAATGGTGCCGGTTACGATCTGACCTGCCGCAAAGGGAATGTTCTTCCAGGGATCTGCATCCACATCCTTCAGACTCAGGCCAATACGATTACGAACAGCATCCACCTCCAGAACGGTTACCTTGACGATGTCGCCTACGCTGACCACATCCGCCGGGCTCTTCACCCGCTTCCAGGACATGTCATTCACATGAATCAGACCGTCCACATGGGGTGCGATCTCCACAAATGCACCGAAGTTGGTCAGTCTTACCACCTTACCGGTGAGGGTGGTGCCCCGGGTCAAAGAGGTGTAGATGTTCTGACGGGCGTTTTCAGCCTCCTTACGCTCCAGGACCTTGCGGCTCACCACCAGGTTCTTCTTATCTTCATTTACATCGCTGATCAGCACGGTCAGGGTCTTACCCACATAGGTAGTCAGATCATCCACAAACTCCATGCTTACCTGAGAAGCGGGCAGGAAGCCCTCAACGGTCTTGTATTCCACACGCAGACCTGCATTTACCACACGCTTTACCTTAACGTCGATGGTCTTCTCTTCGTTCTGCAGTTCCTTCAGGTCATCCCAGATCACCAGCTTGTCTGCTTCCTTCTTGGACAGCAGAATCTGGCCCTCACGGGTATTCACATACTTCACCATGGCGGTTACCTTGTCGCCCACATTGTAAGCGTCGTAGGACTCGCCATCGTACAGCAGTTCTTCCACCGGCAGCACACCATCCATGTAAGAGGAAACGTCCACCAGCAGACCCTTTGCGTCTTTTTCGATGATTTTGCCTTCGATGATGTCGCCATTGTACACCTTCTGGAAGGTCTGGTCCAGCATCGCGGCAAAATCTTCCATGCTAAAATTTTCTTCCATTGTATATTTACTCCTTATTTATATTTCTTCGCCAACTGATGGAAGCTCTCCAAAGAGTTCTCCACCGTTGCGCGGGATACGCAGAATGCCAAACGGAAATGTCCGGGGCCGGCAAAGGTGCTGCCGGGTACCAACAACAGACGGAACTCCTTAGCTGCAGCACAGAAAGCCTTGTCATTGGGCTCCAAGCTCTTGGGGAACATGTAGAATGCACCCTGGGGCTCCATAAACTCATAACCCATGGCCTTCAGCTCACGGCACAGGATGTTGCGGTTCTCGATATAAACGCTCATATCGGACACTTCATCGGCGCAGCGGCCAATAACACGCTGGAACAACGAGGGAGCATTGACAAAGCCCAGAATACGATTGGCCACAGATGCTGCCGCAACGGTCTCCTCAAAGCCTTCCATCTCTGACGGAATCACCAGATAACCGATACGCTCCCCGGGCAGGGACAGGGACTTACTGTAAGAATAGCCCACAAAAGTATTCTTATAATACTTGGTCAAATAGGGCACCTCGTAATCGCCGTACACGATCTCACGATAGGGTTCATCGGAAATCAGATAAATGGTGTGACCAAACTCCTTGGACTTGGCCTCCAGCAAATCAGCCAACTGCTGCACCTGGGCTGCAGTGTATACTGCACCGGTGGGGTTGTTGGGAGAGTTAATGATGACAGCCTTGGTCTTGGGGCTGAACAAAGGCTCAGCCGCTGCCAGATTCATAGAAAAATCAGCAAAATTAGGCGGAACCACCACCGGCACACCGTCAAAGTTACTGATGTAGTTGTTGTACTCGCCAAAATAGGGGGCGAACAGCATTACCTCGTCACCGGGCTCCATGATTGTCTTCAAAGCCACATTCAGACCACCGGCAGCACCCACGGTCATCACCAGATTGCCGGGACCAAAATTCGTACCAAAACGACGATTCAAAGACTGGGCCACGCTGATACGAACATCCTCATAACCGGTGTTGCTCATGTAACCATGCACCATCATCTCCGGCTCATTCATCAGAATCTCCACTGCAGCCTTGCGCACGCTCTCCGGCGGTGGTGTACAGGGATTACCCAGGGAAAAATCATATACATTTTCTGCCCCATAAATGGCAGCCATTTTCTTACCTTCTTCAAACATGGCGCGGATGACAGAACCATTCGCAACCAGAGATTTCATCTTCGCAGAAATCATGGGAATACCTCCTCTAAAACAATATACAATAATGATACAACAAACTATTCATGCTGTCAATCAAAAATTTATATTGAAAAAAACATCCTTCCATGCTATACTCAAGGCAAATACTACCCAGGAGGTATAGTCATGAACGCTTCATGGATTTCCAGTCATGAGTTTGCTGATCTTAAGCCCATCGATATCTTTGGAAAAGAGTTGGCTCCTAAGAACAAACCTGACACTGAGCACGTTAACAAACATATTTTATATCGTAAAAATTTGACTTTGACCGCCGGCAAGGCTTATACCATGCGTATCACCGCCGATGATTACTACAAGCTGTACATCAACGGTCATTTTGTCTGCATGGGCCCCGCCCCCAGCTATCACTTTGCCTATAACTATAATACCGTGGATGTTTCCAAGTATATTGTACAGGGCGAAAACCAGATTCTGGTGCACACCTATTACCAGGGACTGTATAACCGCGTCTTTGTCAGTGGCGACCTGCGCCAGGGCATGTGGTGCGAACTTCTGTGTCAGGATGAGACGGTTTGTGTTTCTGACGAGACCTGGGAATACGCCTATGATTATCATTACGGTGATGGTCTGACCGTGGGCTACAAGACCCAGTTCCTGGAGAACATCAACACCTACAATATGCAGCTGGATTGGCAGAAGGCTACTTTGAAAAAGTATGTGGACTATACTCTCCGTCCCCAGATCACCAAGACCTGCTTGGTGGAGGAAATCAAGCCTGTATCCATCACGTCCTCCGGCGACAATTCCTGGCTGCTGGACTTTGGTAAAGAATATGCGGGCTGTATCCGTATCGCTCCCACCATCCCTGGCGTAGTGACTTTGGCTTACGGCGAAGAGGCCCTGGATGGTCATGCCATGTCCCACATGCGGGCCATCAGCAATTGCGAGCATCCCTATGTGGAGACCTGGACGTTGAATGGTATTGATGCCGCCGAAGGGTACGACTACAAGGCCTTCCGTGTGCTGGAAATCACCGGTCCCATTCCTCCGGAAAGTGTAACCATGATCAAGCGCAGCTATCCCATCAAGAACGCCGCTTCTTTCAAGACCAACAATGAGACCCTTAATCAGATCCTGGAGATCTGCCGCCAGGGTGTACTCACCGGTACCCAGGAAGTTTTCATGGACTGTCCCACCCGGGAAAAGGGTCAGTATCTGGGGGATTTAACCGTCACAGCCCAGTCCCACGCCTACATCACCGGAGATGCTGCTATGTATAAGAAGGCCCTGCTGGATTTTGCTGATTCTACATTTATCTGCAAAGGTCTCATGTGCTGTGCCCCCTGTGCCTATGCCCAGGAGATCGCTGATTTCACACTGCTCTACCCCTATCAGGTCTATAAGTATTATAAAATTACCGGTGACCTGGAGACTGTACAGAAGCTGTACCCCACGGTACAGGGAATGATTGATTATTTCGCCCTCTATCGCCGTGAAGATGGCTTGTTGGAAAATGTCACCGAAAAATGGAACCTGATCGACTGGCCCTCCAATCTGCGGGATGATTATGATTTTGAGGCCACCAAGCCCATCGGTCCCGGTGTCCACAATGTGCTGAACTCTTATTACTACGGTGCCCTGCTCTACGCCCAGAAGCTGGCAGAAATCGTTGGTGATACCACGGATTACCAGGCTGATATTGTACGGGATGCTTTCTACAAAGCTTTCTTCCGTCCGGAACTGGGACTGTTCGCCGACAGCGAAGTTTCCATGCACACCTCCCTTCACTCCAACGCCCTGCCCATGTTCTTCAATATGGTGGAAAAACCTGAACCTGTGGTAAAGCTGATTCTGGAAAAGGGTCTGTGCTGCGGCGTATTCACCGCCTATTTTGTACTCAAGGGCTTGATCCACAACGGATACCGTCAAGAAGCTTTCGATTTGATGCTCAATGACAGCATCCACTCCTGGGTAAACATGCTGCGGGAGGATGCCACCACCTGTTTCGAAGCTTGGGGCAAGGACCAAAAGTGGAATACCAGCCTTTGCCATCCCTGGGCCTCCGCACCGATCATTATTGTAAAGGAAGATTTTCCGGAATTGTTGATTTAAGCTGATTGGCTGGGGGCCGGTGCCAGTAAATCGCTGAAAGTTGGAACCTGGTGCCAGTAATTTGCTGAAAGTTGGAACCTGGTGCCAGTAATTCTATAAAAGCTGGGGCCTGGCTCCAAGAATTCAATAAAAGCTGGGGCCTGGCTCCAAGAATTCAATAAAAGCTGGGGCCAACCCTAGCCCACCAACACAAAAAAGATGCTGTCAACTGAGAATTCTCAGTTGGCGGTATCAAAAACAGCTACTATATCCAAAAAAGGAGCCATCTCAGTTGAGATAGCTCCACTTTTTATATTACTGCATAAATCCCAAGACTGATCAGGGACAGAACAAAAAATCCTGTGCCCACGATCAAAGAATGCTTCAGCCAAGGCTTACGCTCCTCATTTCGCTGGGTTGCGTATTCATAATAGCCGGGAAACTGTTCTTTGGGATGGATCAGTCGGTTGAACACCATACTAAAACCATAACGAAGCATGGTAAAGGTGCCTTCTGACCCTACCCAGCTTAGAAGCCCAATTCCGCCCATCACCAGACCGGGAACCAGGAAGCAATCGGACAGCAGTCCGAACATTTCCTGGGTACTGGCGGCATCGAATACTCCTCGGGTACTCACACATACCCCAAACAGCAGTAAACCTACACCTATATGAATCAGATATTTGATTAAATTGGTTTTATCCATTTTACTTCAAAATGGACTGATACTTCTCGAACTCAGCATCGTTACACATTACAAAGTGACCGGGCTTTACTTCGCGGAAAGAAGGCTGATCCACAGAATAATCGTGATCGGCCAGCGGATTGTAAACAATACGCTGTCTCTGCTTCTCGTAGATCGGGTCCGGCAACGGAATGGCGGAGATCAGAGAACGGGTGTAAGGATGCAGGGGGTTCAGGAACAGTTCCTCGGAAGAAGCCAGCTCAACCATCTTACCAAAGTACATTACACCGATTCTGTCAGAGAAATATTTAACTACGGACAGGTCATGGGCAATGAACAGAATGGTCAGACCGAACTTATCGCGCAGGTCATTCAGCAGGTTAATTACCTGAGCCTGAATGGATACGTCCAGAGCCGATACGGGCTCGTCTGCAATGATCAGATCCGGATTCATGATGATGGCACGGGCAACACCGATACGCTGACGCTGACCACCAGAGAACTCGTGGGGATAACGGCTTGCATGCTCACGAACCAGACCAACCAGTTCCAGCATTTCGTAAACCTTCTCATCAATTACCTTCTTATCACGCTCACCCTGGATCACCAGACCTTCAGCGATGATATCGCGAACGGTCATACGAGGGTCAAGGGAGGCGATGGGATCCTGGAAGATCATCTGGATCTGAGTTACCAGTTTGGTCTTCTTGGCCTTGCGCAGAGCATCCTTATACTGAGCAGTCAGCTTAGCCTTTTCCTCACCGGAAGCAGCCTCGATAGCCGGCTGATAGCTGGCATTCAGCTTCTTCACCAGTTCTTCGGAATACTCCTTATCGCAATTCTTCTGATCGAAGTTTGCAGCCTTGATCTTTGCCTTATTTTCAACAATGATCTGATCCAGTTCTGCCTTCAGCTGAGACTTTTCAGCCTCGCTGGAAGCATTCTTAATCTTTTCGCCATATTCCTTCTTGGCACTCTTCATGGCATCCTGATAGGAACGCTTACCGGCACAAATACGGATTCCCTTAAAGAATACACTTCCGCCGGTGATATTGTACAGCTTGATAATGGAACGGCCAGTGGTGGTCTTACCGCAGCCGGACTCGCCTACCAGACCGAAAACTTCGCCCTTTTTGATATCAAAACTGACGTTGTCTACTGCCTTCAGCTCGCCGCCTTCCATGGGGAAATACTGACAAAGATGCTCAACCTTGAGCAATACGTCTTGATTATTCTGCATCTTGCGCACTTCCTTTCTGCTTCATTCTTGCAATACGATCGGTGATGATCTTGGGCTTGTCAACCTTGGGAGCATCCGGATGCAGCAGCCAAGTAGCGGCATAGTGCGTATCGGAGATCTGGAACATGGGAGGCTGACGCTCGAAATCGATCTTCATTGCGTATTTATTTCTCGCTGCAAAGGCATCGCCCACAGGAGGATAAATCATGTTGGGAGGCGTTCCGGGGATCGCTTCCAGTCTTTCGTCGGTGTCCAGGTCAGGCATAGAGGACAGCAACGCCCAAGTATAGGGGTGGGCTGCATCGTAAAATACGTCCTCAGCAGTACCATACTCAACGATCTTACCAGCATACATAACCGCAATACGGTCTGCCATGTTGGCAACAACACCCAGGTCATGGGTAATGAAGATAATGGAAAGCTGTCTTTCCTTCTTCAGCTTATTGATCAGTTCCAGAATCTGGGACTGAATGGTAACGTCCAGAGCGGTGGTAGGCTCGTCACAGATCAGAATATCCGGGTCAGCAGCCAGTGCAATCGCGATAACGATACGCTGTCTCATACCACCGGAGAACTCGAAGGGATACTGATTGTATCTCTTTCTGGGCTCTGCAATACCTACTTCTTCCATCAGCTTGATGGCACGTCTCTTAGCAATACGCTTGGTTACCTTATTTACAACACCGGAAGCGTTGGCCTTCAGATAATCGATGGCTGCAACGGTCTCTGCATCATAATCACGCAGTTCCTTCTTTGCCAGGGACTCTTCGTAATGCTCTACCAGACGGGCGATCTGACGAATCATGTTCTTCTGCAGCAGCTCCTGATCAATGATCTGAGCGGCGGGAACCACATAATCCATCACCTTACCTCTGGCAACCTGACGGTCGTACTTGGCCTTGGCAGCATCATACTTGGCCTGCGCCTTTTTGTTCTTGCCTTCAGCACCAAAGTACTTATTCATTTCGTCCTTCATACCGGACTCAAAGGTATAACTCAAACTATCCTTGGTCAGCTCCAGCTTATTGATGGTGGCCTTTACTGCCACAGCCATCGCCTTCAGGGCTGCGTTACACTTCTTTTCATCCAGATGATCTTCTTCAAATACAGGCAGGTACTTCTTCAGCTCTGCAATAGCGGTTTCCTTATTCTTATAAGAAACCTCAGCGGAGTACATAAGACCCTTCTTCGCATCAGCGATGAAGTCCAACATAAAGTTGTCATCCAGATACTTGCGCATATAAGCATTCAGTTCTTCTACGCTCACCTGGGGCAGTGCTTCCTTACCATAGGTCAGGCAATACCCCATTGCAAAGAAGTTGGGAGCGGTCTTCTCCACTGCTTCCTTCAGAATGGAACCCAGTTCCTTCAGAGCTGCGATTGCCTTGGCGGCATCTCCTTCGGGAGTCTTGATCTTACTGATCTCGCCCTTCAGTTCAACACACAGTGCGGTAACCTTCTCAGCATTTACCTTTACAACATACTCATGAACAGACTTCTTGGCCAGCTGGATAATTTCGTTTACACGATAGGGAACATCCTTTGCACCCTTCTTCTCCAGTTCGAAAGCCAGTACCTCAATATTTTCAACCGCTTCACTGGCAGCTGCATGAGCTTCGTTATAAGCACCTTCCAGATCCAGATGCTTACGCTCAAACTGGTCAAAGTTCTTACACTTTGCACTCAGTTCGGAAGCATTGGCACCATTTACAGCTTCGATCATACTTTTGTTCAGATCGGCCATATAGGTGTTAAAGTTGGCGCGGCTCTCCTTCTGACGAGCCTTGCCCTTCAGGATCATAGCCTCTGTCAGCTGACGGCCAATCTTAACGATGGGGTTCAAGCTGGACATGGGGTCCTGGAAGATCATGGCGATTTTATCACCACGAATCTTGTGGAATTCATCTTCGGAAATCTTCAGCAAATCCTTACCATCATAGATGATTTCGCCGCCCTCTACGATAGAGTTACCGGCCAGAATACCCAGGATTGCCTTAGAAGTAACGGACTTACCGGAACCGGACTCACCAACGATGGACAAGGTCTCGCCCTTCGCCAGGTCAAAGTTGATTCCTCGAACAGCCTGCACCTTACCATTGGAGGTACGGAAGGAGATCGTCAGATCTCTAACTTGTAATTTGTTTTCCATAAATTAATCCTCCACTCCTCTTGTTGACGGGTTAAATGCGTCACGCAGACCGTTACCGAACAAGTTAAACGAAATCAGCAGCAATGCAAAGTACAATGCGGGATACAGCATTGAATGGGGTGATGTGGTCATCGCCGTCTGGCCCTGACTCATCAGTGTACCGATACTGGTCCCTGCCAGATCCTGCAGGTTAACGATACCCAGGTAAGTCATACTGGTTTCAGAACGGATTACACCGGGAATAACCAGTGCACAGCTGGTGATGATGGTACCCATTGCATTGGGGAATACATGCTTGAACATCAAGCGCTTATCGGAAGCACCCAGGGTTCTTGCAGCAAATACGAACTCCTGACTCTTGAAACGATAGAACTGCTTACGAGTCAGCGCTGCCATACCAATCCAACCGGTCATAACGAAGGCAAACAGGAAGGACGGTACAACACCTACTTTCTGAGCCAAGTGCAGCTGGAACAGTACAGTAACAACGGTAAAAGGTACACCGGACAGAATATCCGCGATACGGTCCATGATCAGGTCCACCTTGCCGCCGTAGTAACCCTGGATAGCACCATAAATGGCACCAATGCTCAGGTTAATTGCAGATACTACAATTGCGAATACCAGGGAGAAACGAGCACCTACACCGATACCGGCGAACAGGTCCTGTCCCATACTATTGGTACCAAAGATATAGAAAGGCTCAGTACCATTCATAAACTGATAGTAATTGTAGTACAAAACACGACAATGAACTGCACCGGACTTACGGGCACTGTAGATGTAACTGCCGTCATCGCCTTCGATACGGATACTGTTATAAGGTCTTCCCTCTACTTCTTTGTTCGTGGAGTAAACCGGAACAAAATTGCCATCCTTATCCAGCTTGGCAGCACCCTTAGCATCTACTTCATACCACAGGTTCGGGTTATCGGTAATACCCTGAATATCCTTGGTTTCAACATAGGGATAAATCACCTGAATACCGGTCTCATTCTGCCACTCTTGAATAGCATCAAACTCTTCATAGGAGAATGTACGATAAATCATACCTGTCTCATAGTACTTATTGGTTTCAATGGTATAGGTATAGGTAATCTTCTCCTTACCGCGGAAGATAGATGTGGTACCGGTCTGACCCAAAACTTTAATTACAGGATTCATACCGGTCTCTTCGGCGATACCCTTCCAGTAGTTCATGGAAGCCTCATTCTGGCTTTCACGTACAACCGCACCATCAAAGATACCCCATCCCTTCTGAGCAATAGACTCAATATAAGGAGGTGTATTGACATAGAACTTATCCTTATTATCCATGGTATAAGGAGAAATGATAGGTGCTGCAAAGGTAAAGATCAACAAAAACAGCAGAATATAAGCCGCAATAACGGAGGACTTATTCTTCTTGAAACGGATCATGGCATCAGCAAAGAAACTGCGGTTCTTGGTCTCCAGCTTCTTATCATGCAAAGTGGCATCCAGCTGGGCAAATGCAAATTGTTCCTGTGGAATGTGTTCATATTCCATATTATTATTCTTCTGCATACTCATTTCGTAGACCCCATTCTGATTCGCGGATCGATAAATCCGTAACTAATATCAACAACAATACTGGCCAGCAGACCAACCGTAGTATAGAACACCGTCAACAGCATGAACATAGAATAATCTCGTCCATTGATAGATTCCAAATAAAGCTGTCCAACACCGGGGACGGAAAAGATCTTCTCAATAATCAGGGAACCGCTCATAATACCAATGAATTCACCAAAGATAGAAGGCAATACAACTACCATACAGTTCTTCATTGCGTGACGGATCGTCGCCTGGGCTCTTGTCAAGCCCTTGGTACGAGCCAGCAGCATAAATTCGCTGGTCAATACTTCAGTCAGCTCGGCACGGGTGGTACGGGTAAAACCGGCAATTACACCCAGAGACAGAGACAAAACAGGAGGCAACATACTCACGAACATGTCCCATGTAAAATAACTTGTTCCCGACTTCATCAAGAAGGGGAAAATATTCAGCTTATAGGAGAAGAGATACTGAATCAGGAACGCATATACGAAGTTCGGTACAGAGATACATACCATGGTCAACGTAGAAACCGTATAGTCGATCCAGCTATTCTTCTTCAAAGCAGCCCAGATACCTAGGGCAATACCAATCGGAATACTTAAGATAATTGAATAGAGATTTACAATCATCGTCGCAGGCAATTTACTAGCGAAAATACCGGCAACATCCTGACCATAATACTTTACTTCACTTACACCCCAATCCCATTCAGTAAAGATATCCTTCAGGAAGATACCAAACTGAACCAGATAGGGCTTGTTATAACCAGCAGCCTCACGACGCGCCTCAACGATTGCGGTCTTGGGGTCTCCCAGCGCTAATTCAACAGGCGGCAGCATTCTTACAAGCACGAAACACATGAGGGTGATTATAAAAAGTGTCACCAACATTAATGAAATTCGTTTTAAAGCATATTTAAACATACGTATCCTCCAGTAAGTTCATGCTTTTCACAGGCCACCACGTAAAGCACAAACAAATTTAATACATATAACTAAAACATTGAGGGCCTAAATCTAAGCCCTCTTTGTATTGTTTTCAATTTTAATCCAATGCGGCCTGCGATTCGCAGACCGCACCGGATATAAAAACTTAGCTTTTGAAGTATTAGTACTTCAGTTCGCCGCCCTGAGAAGTTACATACTCAGCCCAAGCAGCGTCATCGTAGTTGTACTTCAGGTAAGCAATACCACCACGACCCATTACAGCATTGTAATCTTCGATTACATAGTATGCCTTCTGAGTCAGCAGAGCCATAGAAGCGTTCTGCATCATGGGGATGTAGTTGTAGGTCTGCAGAATCTGACCCTCGATAGCAGCCAGAATAGTCAGACGCTCTTCGATATCCAGGTTACCTTCGCCGAAGTTGTACTCAACTTCATTAACGGTTACGGTAGTACCATTCAGAGCATCAGACCACTGCTTCAGGTTCATGGTTACTTCCTGACCAGCAACAGTCAGAGTCATATCAGTACCAGCAGCATCAAACCACTCAGCATCATACTGCTTAGCAGGATTGGTGTACAGATCGGTCAAGCTGAAGGGGTTCAGAGCAGAACCAGACCAACCAGCCAGAACGGTGTCAGCCAGACCCTCACGGATCTTGTTGGACCAGTCATTACCATACAGAGCAGACTTGATAACAGAGATCTTACCTTCGAAGGGAGTACCAACCAGAACTTCATTCAGCTTCTCGTTCAGATAGTCGATAGTCTGAGTCATGAAGTCGGAGTCAGAAGACATACAGTACTCGATCTGAATCATCTGATCACACTTGCCGTCGCCATCAGCGTCGGTGATGTAGCCAGCAGCCAGAGATTCGTCATAAGCCTGAGTAAACAGAGTCTTAGCAGCAACCGGGTCATAAACGGTAATAGAATCAACAGCCTCATCCAGAGAAGCATACTGAGTAACATCTACAGAGTAGAAATCACACAGAGCCTGCTTAGCCTGGTCGGTATCACGATACTTAGCACCGGTATCGGGGTCGTAGATATACATCTCACCGATGATACCATAACCGCCGGAACGAGCGGGAGAAATAGTGGAGCAGAACAGTTCCTTATCGTAAGTAACTGCGAAAGCCTTACGGAAGGACTGCAGAGTCATGGTCTCCAGGTCGTACTGAGTCTGGTCGAAACCTTCGTTAGCTTCACGACCCTGGATAGCTTCCATATGACCATTGAAGATCAGGAAGAAGATAGTTTCAGAAGGAGTAACATGAACGTACTCAGAGTTTCTGTAGGTAGCGAAGTCTTCAGACTGCAGACCATAGGTCATCAGCTGTCCCTGCAGGAACATCAGCTTACGGGTAGCAGCTTCAGAAACTACCTGAGTATCAATAACGTCGGTCATGTACATATCATAGGTCTCGCCGTCAACGGGGTCAACGTAGGTATGCTGACCATCAGTATAACCATACCAGTTCTCATTACGCTCGAAGCGCATGGACTTATCAGCCTGGTACTCGGTCATCTTATAAGGACCATAGCTCATGGTGGTCTCTACGCTGGTATTGTAGGTAGAGGTCCAAACGCCATTGTCTTCCTTCAGGCAGCTCTCGTACAGATCTTCATATACGATCCAGTTACCGGACAAGTTGTACAGCAGGTTAAAGCCCTGCAGAGACTTTGCAAATACGATGGTGATCTGATAGTCGCCGGACTTGAACAGACCAACGGTGCCATCATACTCAACTTCTGCATAAGACTTCTCATATACAAAGTAGTTGGGCAGATCAGCCTCGGTCTCACCCCAAGCTTCGTTACCAGTGGTAACAGGAGTGAACAGAGCCAGGTTCTCGTCGGTCAGAGGAATCAGACCGTTCTCGTCAGCCATAGCGATCAGAGTTTCCCAGTTGGTAACGTCGAAGTAAGTTTCACCATAAGCATCAACATAGTCCTTCAGAGTGTCGCCACCGCACCAATCCAGTGCGAAAGCCAGACCGATGAACATCTTGTTGCCATCGGGACTGTAGTAAACGCCGTCATCACCCAGGGTCAGCTGATCCACGGTGTAACCAGCATTTACGCCGTTGTCCAGATACTGAGTGGTACCGCTGTTAGCATAAGCTTCAGCACCAGCCAGAACGAAATCAGCGCTGTAGTAGTCAGCAGCACGATAGTTCATCAGATTTACATCCAGAAGCTTCTTCATGGAGTAAACATAAGTATCAGCAGTGATGGGGGTACCATCTTCCCAAGTAGCATTGGGATTCAGGTCGATGGTGTAAGCGTAACCAGCAGTAGCAGACTCCGGAATGTTGTATTCAGGATGTGCAGCCTTAACAGCCTCGGTTACGTCAACGGGCATGGAAGCAGCCATCTCAGGAATGATAACATAACCTGCGAAGTCGTCCTTACCCTCTACCGGATGCAGTTCATCATTGAAGATGAAGCCGTACAGACCTGTACGCAGGAAATCTGCCGGATAAGCATCATCAGTAGTCTGATAGGTGTGGGGATTCCAGTTAGTAGCCAGAGTGGATACGGAGTCGGTGTAAGTGTATACGGAAGGTACAACTTCTTCAACCTTGCTGGATTCCTCAGCATTGCTGCTCACTTCAGTCTTGCTACTGGTCTCAGTAGTGCTGGACTCTTCGGTACCGCCGTTACAGCCAATAACGCTGGTCAGCAGCAGAGCAGCTACGAGAAGAATGGAAATAATCTTCTTCATAAAATTTTCCTCCTTTAATAGTATCCGACTTGTTGTCGGACCCGTTTTTCGCATCATGTTTCTTTTATGCGATTCCTATTAGCCACAATGGACATAGGATATTCCTATTATACCACCATTTTGCAGTTTGTCAATAGAAATTATTCACTTTTTATTCGAGGATTCGTCATAATTCCTTACAAAACACGACAAAATAAAATATTTTGCAGCATTTCACCAAAAACCTGCAAATCCTTCGAATCTTTTTCGTTTTTACTGTAATATCTCTTCCAACATTTGACTGGAAAGAAAATCAATACTGAATTGTTCCTCAGAAATCACCTGTTTTGACAGCATTTGCTTGCTTTCCTGCATTTTCAGGATCTTTTCTTCGATGGTATCCTTGGCAATCAACTTAAATACTGTCACCTTGTTCTTCTGACCGATACGGTACGCCCGATCCGTGGCCTGGTTCTGGGCTGCCAGGTTCCACCACGGGTCATAATGAATGACGATGTCCGCCGCTGTCAGATTCAGACCGGTTCCCCCTGCCTTTAGCGAGATCAGGAACACCTGGGTATCGTCCACATGGAAGTCCCGCACCATCTCTGCTCTCTTCTCTTTCTTCACAGAACCATCCAATATATAATAGGAAATGTTTTGCTTTTCCAGCTCCCGAGCCAGGATCTCCAGCATGCTGGTAAACTGGGAGAACAGCAAAACTTTATGGCCGCCTCCTGTGGCCTCCTGCAGCAGCTGCAGGCAGGCATCCAACTTGGCCGATCCCTTGGTGTAATTTTCATAAATCAGAGCCGGATCACAGCAAATCTGGCGCAGACGCATGAGCTGTGCCAATATCTGTAGCTTGCCCATGTCGTTTTCACCGCCGCCCAAGGAGGATTTCAGCTGATAAACACTGGCATCGTACAAGCGCCTCTGCTCCGTTTCCATACCTGCGTAAACCGTAATCTCGTTTTTATCCGGCAGTTCCTTTAGAACATCCGTCTTCAGACGGCGCAGGATAAAGGGACGAATCATCCGGCGCAGACGTTCTGCAATTCGTTCATCTGCATTCTTTACAATGGGTGATTCAAATTCCTTCTGGAACTTAGGATAACTATAGAGCATGCCCGGCATGAGATAATCAAAAATACTCCATAGTTCGCTTAAGCGGTTCTCAATGGGTGTACCGGTCAATGCAAACCGGCTCACCGCCTGAATCTTTTTCACCGACTTTGCCGCCTGGGTCAAATGGTTTTTTATCATCTGAGCTTCATCCAGAATCTGATAGCGGAACACATGCTCCTTATATAAGGAAAGATCTCGTTTCAAAAGATCATAAGACGTGATGATCACGCATCCCGGAATTTGCCAGGCATCCTGCAGCTGTTGTTCCCGTTCCGGCGCACTGCCGGCGATGACCACCTTATGCAGTTCCGGCGCAAAGCGGTCAAACTCACTTTGCCAGTTATAAATCAGTGATGCGGGACACACAATCAAACTGGGGTCCGTCCTCTGAGGCTCTTCCAATCGATAGGACATCATCAAGGCAATCACCTGAATGGTTTTACCAAGACCCATATCATCCGCCAAGATTCCGCCAAATCCCATGGAATCCAGTGTGCGCATCCACTGATATCCCACCTTCTGATAAGCCCGCAGGAATTCCTGGGCTCGCTGGGGCACATCATACTCACCATCTTCCACGGACTTTGTACGACGCACCAGGGCACGAAACTCCTGGTCACGGTTCATCTGCACCCCTTCACCGGTGCCTCGAAGCACCGCATCCAGATAGGCCGCCCGATATCTGGGCAGCAGAATTTCATCTTCCTGCAGTTCTTTGCCGGTTAGGTGCAAACCATCCAACAGCTCAGAAATCGCCGACAAGGAGTTATCCTCCAGTCGGATAAACTGGCCATTCTGCAGACGGAAGAACCGTTTCTTCAGTCGATAGCTGTCCAGCAGCCGTCCCAACTCCTCGTAAGGCAGCTCATCGGAGGTGATTGTCAGACTCAGCAGATCACTCTTCACCGATACTCCCGCACTAACCCGGGGCGGTTTACTGATACGCAGCTTGCGCAAGTCCTCAGACATCCACACCTCTCCCACCTGGGACAGTACATCCTGCCCCTCTTCCAGGAAAGCAAATAATTCTTCATCCGTACTCAGACCAAAACGCCGTTCTTTACGATACACCTCCGGAAAATATTGACGCACTGCCCGCATAGCCGCAGACTCTTTGGCCACATCCCGATAGGTATCTCCCAGCTTAACCGGGTCAAAAATATTATATACTTTTTCACCATATTCCGTTTCGATCCGGCACAGCATGGTCTCCATCCGCCCCGGCTCGATAAAAATCTTCACCTGGGCTGCCTCGGGCATAAACTCCGTGAGCAGCCCCTCTTCCATGTGCACTTCACAATAACTCTGCAAAATGGGTAGCACAGAAACACCCAGCACCGCCAGGTCTTTTTCTGCAATGAACATTTCCTGCTCCGGCGCCTGGGCACATTGACGCAAAAAAGCTCCGCAGTCATCACTATATTCTTCGCTGCATCGGTACAGGCAATTGCCCTGCTCCACGATCAGGCGGCCAACCCCCTCCGCCAAGCGAAAGAACTCGGTCTGGATACTTACACCGCCCTCAAGGCGACGGATTTCCACCTCCAGGCGAGGATCTTCGGAAGTTACAAAAAATTCTCTTGGATGTCCCATCTGTACCAGCATCACTTTGCCATCCATGATGGTCATCAAGTCCTCCAAAAACCTGGGTGTCAGCGGCAGCCGACGACGATTTTCCGGCAGTTCCAAAATCGGGCTCTGCAGGCGCTCCAACTCGCCCACCACCCGCAGAACATAATCCAGCACCGGCAGACTTTCTTTACTAAAGGCACTACGATCATGCAAAAACTCTAATTTTTTACCATAACTGACACGAGCGTGCCGAGCGAACTGACGCACAAACTCCGCCACATCCTTCAGCACATATTTAGATGTGATACCGATGCGAAACTCCACCGACGGTTCCCTGCCATCCAGATGAAGCACCGGCATCAATTCTACTTTATCCGCGCTTTTCCCCTGAAAATATCGGACACTTTCTTTCAGAGCATAAGAGCGCAGCATTTCTCTGCCATATTCAGATGTTACCGCTTCTTGGGCAAGTTCCTCGCCTGCTCTTACTTCTTCGTCCATTCATATCACCATAGCTTTCGCCTAGCGAAAGCCCCCTTTCTCCCGGAATTGAGGCTGGTTTTGTGAAGCAAAATCGCCGCTGCTCACAGTGGCGAAAGCCGCAAAACGGGGTGTGAAAAACTTGTTTTTCACACCAAGACTCCTTATCCCTGATTCTTTTTATAAATCAACCACAATCCATCCAACAATAATGATTCATCCAAAATAAACTGACGCTTACAATGGGGTATGATGGAGGATGCCAGACCGCCGGTGGCGATCAGCGTTGCCTCCTCACCCAACTCTTCCTCCACTCGCTGGGCGATACCATCCATCATGGCAGCAGTCCCAAACACGCTGCCGGAACGCATACTGTCGATGGTATTGGTTCCAATCACATGCTTGGGCGCTGTCAAGTCGATATGGGGCAGCTGGGAAGTATTATTGGAAAGGGCTGCCAAACCGGTACGCACACCGGGCAGAATCACAACGCCTCGAAATGCGCCGCTTTTATCAATAACGGAAGCCGTGGTAGCTGTTCCCAAATCAAATACAACCTGGGGAGTAGGATATTTTGCCAAAGAGGCCACCGCTCCGGTCACCATATCCGCACCCAACTGGGCAGGATTGTCAATCTTAATGTTCAACCCCGTACGCACACCGGGACCGATGACCAAGGGTGTCTTACCCGTCAGATAATACACTGCCCGGGTCAAGGTGGAGATCAGCGGCGGAACAACGGTGGAAATAATGCCGCCTTCCAGCGTCTTGGGATCCACCTCGTTAATGTCCAGCCAGGTCTTGAACTTAATGGCATACTCCTCCGCCGTGGCCTTTACATCCGTCTCAAATCTTCCCATATAATGGGCTCCTTTTTCATCCAGACAACCGGTCACCAAATGGGTATTGCCCACATCGATCGCAAAAATCATACTCGTCACTCCTTTTTAATTGCAAAAGCGGCAGATATCCTCCGCCGCCTTAATATTACTTACTCAAATCTAAATTGTCTTCTTAATGCCACATCCAATACCTTACTGATAGCTGCCGCAACAATAAAGCACACCGCTGCCTCAATTGCACCCTGCAAACCTACAAAGGCAACTACAAAGGCAAAAATGTTCATCTCACCCTGCATGTCCAGAATAAACTGGCTCTGTCCAAACATCACAATCAGCGCTGTCATGAAGAACAGCGTATTGAGCAGAGCACCGCACAGGCTGGTGATGGTATAGGATGCCATCTTGTGCTTCGTCTTATCCACCTTTACAAGACCCTTGAAGATCAGGCCGCACAGCCACCCCATCAGTATACGGGGAACCATACACATAATGAATGTGTATATGGGGTTGATGCCCATGAGTGTGGTGCCAAACCAGTCCATACCAAAGCACTGAACGAAGCTGGTTGCGCCAAAGATACCGCCCAAAACTGCACCTGCAGAGGGGCCCAGAATGATTGCACCAATGACCACGGGGATCATCAAAAATGTAATCTTCATCGCACCGAACTGCAAATACCCAAAGGGGGTAAAGGCCATCAACAACACGATTGCCGCAAGTATGGTCAACTGTACCATCCTGCTAGTCTTTGCCGAAACATTTTTCCGCATATAAAATTGTCCTCCTGCTGTTGCTTTCGAGTCAATGTCCGATTCTCACCAGATCACTGCTATAGTGAAATACAACGCATGGTTATTATACTCCAGAAATGGGTTTCGTGCAATAGTTTTCGCAAAATTAGTACTGCAGATTGATATCCTCCTGGGTCTCTTTCAGCACCTCAGCCTCCTGATCGGTTAACACTCGCTCCAGGAAAACACGATCAAAGAAGGCTCCATTGGACTGCGCCTTAGCCAGGCGCAGCTTTTCCACCTCTTCGATGGTCAAGCCTCTGGCAATGATGATGGCATGAATGACCTCAAGCACATCGGCCAATTCACCCATATTACGTCCATGCATATATTCATCCACTTCTTCCTTCAGTTTCTCATGAAGTACATGCATGTATTCTTTATCATCTAAATAGCGCACCAGCGTCTTCATCCCCTGACGCTCCATAATCTCGGGAATGCGATCCCGTACTAATTTATTATAAACTTTACCACTTTCCATTATTATACTCCTATTTTACAGTTCGGTACACAGCAGTCTATATGCAGGCTCGTCCTCTTCGATTGCAGGGAAGCGACCAATGGGCTCGTAGAAACGATTGTCGTTTTCATCGTCGTTACACATGGAAACCTCACCCAGCAATACGTCGCCGCAACCATCCTCTACCCAGAAATCATGATACATATAGGGCATAATGGTAATGCTCTCGCCGGGAGTCAGTTTCACCTTGGAACCGGCAGGAACCTCAAAGGTACGGCCATCCATATGAACGGTTACGGGAGTGTCTGCAAATTCCCCATCTTCGGTGGAATTATACACGGTAATAAATACATTACCGCCGCCGCGGTTGATAATATCTTCCATCTTGTTCCAGTGGAAATGCATGGGAGACATCTGACCTTCCTTCAGCATCAGCAACTTCTCGGCATAGGGCTTGGGATACTTCTCGGGCATCTTCACATTACCATTACGGATGGTGATCAGT